>NZ_JAMPKB010000016.1:0-108247 GCF_039961925.1 Trichocoleus sp. DQ-U1
TGTGAATACGACCATTCTTGACCGTGTGGGTAGATGCACAAGTTGGGCAGGCAGGCATGGAAGAAGGACAGCGAGAAACTCTACTTCTCTATCATTACATCTTTGGCACTACCCGCTACTTTACTCCAGAAGGCGATCGCGTACCGACCCCAGAAGAAGCCGCTCAACAGGCTCAAGTGCAAGCTCAGCAAGCTCAAGCGCAAGCTCAACAGGCTCAATCCCAACTAGAACAAGAACGACAACGCGCCGAACGGTTGGCTGAACGACTGCGATCGCTCGGTATCGATCCAGAGTAAGCGATCGCTCTTATCCTATTTATCTACCTTTCGCTAGATGACGGCACAAAAACCGATAGAACTTGCGGAATCACCCGAAATCGGGCTGGCGTCTCCGTTGTTCTTTCCCCATCGGTATTAATTGGATAAGGTTTTCGAGTATATAACTCAATGTCTTTACCCTGGATGGTACGCACCCCCCTACCTATCGCAGATTTTCCGCGCAAAGCAGCAAATACCAACGGCAGTGGTTCCCACCAATGCTTAATTTCCCAACTTTGCAGATCCAGCCTTTGGTCGTCAATGGTGGCATCATCCGCAATCACTAAGCCACTGCCGTAATAGCGACCATTTCCCACCGTAATCTGCAAAGTTTTTACTTCGATAGACTGACCTTCCCAATGGATATCAACCCAAAACGGTCGCACAGTCGAGATGACTTGCACTGCTGTAGCAATATAAGCAAAAACGCCCCAATGGCGCTTCAATCTTTTGGAGACTCTGCGGTTGACTTCTGCACTCAGCCCCAGACTAGCAATATTGAAAAAATATTGTCCGTTCACCCAGCCCAAGTCAATCCGTTGAATTTGACCATTGGCAATGATTTGACAAGCCTCTGGTAGCGACTGGGGAATATTGAGGGTTCTTGCCAGATTATTGGCAGTGCCTAAAGGCAAAATTCCCAAAGGTAAGTCAGTATCTAGCAATCCTTCGACTGCTGCATTGACACTGCCATCTCCACCCCCAATGATGACCAAATCAACCTGTTGGCAGTGTTTCCGAATCAGTTCGGAAAACTGCTTGGGATTTTCACTCTTTTCCTCTACTAGTTCAAAACCCAGTTGTTGCAATTGTTCAACTGCTTGCCGTCTGGCGTCTTGACCTCGTCGAGCATTCGGATTCACTAACAGCAGTGCCCGCTGACTCATTTGCATTGTTTTGAGGGAAATCGGTCATTGGTAGAAAGAAATTACCCCAATCCTCCCAGCCTCAAGTATATGCTTCCGATTGCAGCCTGCGATACTGTCTAGTTGTGTTGCAAAGGAGCTTCAAATCGCTCTTAGCGGATGCAACGGTAGTAATTTCCGTACAAAACTTGTCAAAACACTTGCCAGAACACCCTGATATACGCTACAAGGATAAAGGATTGCTTCCCTAGCGCATAGAATTCTACGCATTAAATCTCAGAAGCGGGAAGCTTTTTTACTTCGTAGTATTTACAAAACTGATTTCTAGACCCTATGACTCAGCAAGTAATTCACCCAATGGTGAAAATGCAGCGTCAAATGCATTCACTTGTAACATCGAATATTATCAAGCCCACAGATAAACTCTGGAAAATCGCTCTCCTCTATGGAGATGAGTGGTCTTACTGGAAAAAAGAACTGTTGGAATTTGGATTTACCATGCAAGATCCAGTCAGCGAATTGCTGGCGGTTGAAGCTTGGGAAGACGAGGATTAAAGGCAGGCGGTTAAAGCTTGGGAAAGTTCCCATGCTGATTGATAGCGATCGCTCGGTCGGGGTTCTGTCACTTTCTCTATCACTATCCGCAGTTGGGGTGTAATTGTCGGCATTCCTTCGACATTGAATCTGTAACCCATCCCCTTTCGTTTATAAAACTTTTGGGGGCTTTCACCACTTAATAGAAAAATTAGGGTCGGCCCGATTGCATATAAATCTGATTGTGTCACTGGCTGACCCCGATCTTGTTCTGGGGCGCTATAATCTGGGGCACCAATGCGTGTGCCTGGTGGCGTGCCAATTTCTTTGACTGCCCCGAAATCCAAAACAACCACCTGATTGTCCCGAAAGCGCACCATCAAATTTGCCGGTTTAATGTCCCGGTGAATGAGGGGCGGATCTTGACTGTGGATATAGCCCAAGATGTCACAGGCTTGAATCATCCACTCAATCGCCTGTTTAAGATGTACTGGCCCCTTTAGATAGATGCGCTTTTCTAAATCCTCGCCTTGGATCAGCTCCATTGCCAGGTATTTCTTGCCAGCCTCTACAAAAAAGTCATAATACTGCGGAATCCCTGAATAATGCAGTGTCTTGAGGGTACGAGCTTCTCGTTCAAAGAGTTCTCTGGCTTTAGAATTTTGTGCCATATCGGCATTCATTTCCTTTAACACCACGAGAGCCTCCCCGCGCAAACGTTCAGGGTCCCAGGCAAGGTAAGTGGTGCCCATTCCTCCTTGTCCTAGCGTCCGCAACACCTGATACTGACGGATGTGGCGATGTATCTTTACTAGAGGTTGCCCGCAGTGGATGCAGAACAAATTCCCCGGCGGATTTCCGGCGTGAGAACAAGCTGCTTCAGAACTGACTGCTGGCTGTGGGATTGGAATACTGCGTGCCCTTTCTCCAGACTTCTGAGAGAGGGTTGCTGGCTCTTCTGTGCTACTGAGTTGAAATTTTAGTACCGGGCCTCCTCGCGCCAGTTGAATGAGGGAATCATCTGATACCATCCCCTGAGAAATCAGGATGCCATTGACAAAGGTGCCGTTCGTGCCTTGATTGACCAACAACCATTGGACGGATGGGGTGCCTCCGTTGCTACTAGATGAGTTGCCTACTTTCCGAAGTTCTAGATGGTGCCTGGAAACCATGCCATCATTCAGAACTACGTCATTATCAGGGGCGCGACCAATCCGAATCGTGGATGCTCTTTGGAAGTTCCACTGCTGCGGAGAGGTAGACGATGGATCGAGAAGGGTCAGCGTAACCATAATAGTTTTGAGTTATTAGTTTTAAGTTTTGAGTTTTAAGTTTGAATTCAAAACTCAAAACTCAAAATTCAAAACTTTTAAAACATCTGATGTTGATCCAGGTTTGGTCGCACTTTCGCTCGGATAACCACCGCTGTGATGTTATCGTGACCGTTGTGCTGATTGGCGAGGTCAATGAGTTGCAAAAGACCCTGATCTAGGTTGGCTCTAGAACTTAAGAGAGGCAAAAGGTGAGTTTGCCAGTGAGTTTCTATGAGGTCGTTGTCTGATAAACCATCGGAACACAGAAGCAATAAAGTATCTTCATTGAGTTCCAAAAATTGGACATCAGGACGGACAAAATTTTCGTCTCGCGGTCCCAAAGCTTGGGTCAGCTGGTAAGCATCAGGTCGATCGTAGGCGATGGCAGGATCTACCCCGCGCTGGATTTCCCGTTGACCCACTTCGTGGTCGATTGTAATTTGTTCTAAACCGCGTTTGCGGCTGAGACGGTACAGGCGGCTATCCCCAACATGAGCGATCGCTACCTTCGTATCCTCAATCAAAACCATGACAAGGGTCGTCCCCATTCGTCCAGAGCCAGAGCGTTCTTGCTGTTGGTTAATATCAAAAATCGCTTTATTGGCTAAAAGCACTGCCTCTCGAATGCGGTCTTCTGTTGGTAAACGGTTTTGCCAATTGTCTTGGAAATAGCGCCTAACGGTGTCCACCGCCATCACACTTGCCACTTCGCCCCCAGCGTGTCCTCCCATGCCATCGCAGAGAATATACAGCCCCCGCGCTTGGACGGTTCGACCTAGTGGAGTTTCCTGCTTTTTAACTTCTGTGTTGATGCCGAAGTTGTCTTCATTGTGTTCGCGTTGCCGCCCGATATCCGTGGTACCCGCATCGTCGAGACTGAGCAACTGCATTGGCAGGATGATGGTGGGCATATCATCGCCCTCGCTGGTGTCAGGAACGCGATCTTCTGAGGTGAGGGGTGGCTGAATCCGAGTTTTTGAGGTTTGAGATTCTTCTTGTTCTTGAGCGATCGCTTGTAGCTGCGCTCTCAGCTCTAAGGGGGTTTGAATCTTACCGCTTTGTAGGTTAACCAATAGTTGATCCAGAGAATCTAATTGCGATCGCCCTGATAGTTCAAATAATTTTTGCCACACTTGCCCCAAATTTTCGAGTGACAGGGTTGCGTTGGCTGGCTCTTTATACAAGCGTTGCAGGCACAGTGTCTGATCTTCATCCACCCGCAGATTTGATAGCTCCAGCAGACTCTGACGCATTTGCCAGGGTTCTAGTGCTACCCACAATTTCGTCATTTCATCTAGCCAGTACAAAATCTGCAACAGCGGAATTTGAGCATCATTGTCCAAGTCATTAAGGAGAGGCCACTGGGAACGGTCTTCTAACAGCACAACGGAAGTTCTGTCCTGCTGCCATGCATCGTGAATCGCTGGCAGGGTCGGGGACAACTTATTCTGTAAATCCAAATAGGCTTGTGCAATATTGGGAATACTTTTGGCGGCTAAAGAATTTACATTCAGCGTCTGGTCAATAAAATTACGGTTTTTGACCGATTCCGCCGCAGAAGACATCGATTCCGAGCTACTTGCAGCATTCGCTGCTTCAGCACCTTGTAGCTGCTCCATAATGGCGGTCAGCGGAGCTTTTTGGAACGGCTGGCAATCCAAAACTCTCACCATCACCTCAGCGCTGTCCGAATTGGTCGGTAGGGAGTCTAGCAATTGATAACGCTGTTGAGGGTCTAAATATACAACCTGTGGCGTTAATTGAGTCTCCCCGCTACTGCTATTTTCAGGGGTTGTCTGTGTGGAAGTGTCCGCAGCCGAACTTGAGGCGGTTAATTCGTTCTCCGCCATTGGAGTCTGAGCATCTGTTGATGAAACAGATGCGGAGGGTGACATTGTAGAAGCTGAAGAATTTGCGAATAAAGTGTTTTCCTCTAGTGAAGAGGTTGCCTGCAACTCCCCGGCCCCTGAAGCGTTTGGCAAGGGTACAGTTGCCCCGTCCAGGTCAACTTCAACTGTAAGGTCTGCTGGCATTGTAGCTGCGTCTGAAGCCGCAGCCGGTGACGGCGGTGTTGTTTCAGCAGTCGGGGCGCTCTCTGCAACTTCCATATTTTCGCGAGAATCAGATGTTGCCGCTTCCTGCCCAAGCATGGGAGTGGCGGCTGCGGCGACTTGCGAGTTTAAATCTTTCGAGAGAATTGCCCACCACACCGTTCCCGTCGTGGCACCACATTTGGGACACTCTACGAGATTAAATGGCACTTGAGTTGTGCATTCAGGGCAAACTTTGTGGGTTAGGGAAGTTCCACATTTTTGACAAAACTTGTTGGTATTTGGATTTTCAAACTGACACTGGGGACAGACAAGCATGGCGGAACTTCCTCGATTCCCGTGTGGTGTTTTAACTTAAGGGAGACAAAGTAACTGCGATCTAGTTTGCCACGTCACAATCGAAGCTTCCAACTTCAACGGGTAGAAGTCTTAAGGTCAGCGTTAGCAGACGGGGATGCCATACGCACGTCTTGCACCCTCAATGATTCGTGCTACGTCTACATTACGCGATCGCTCAGTGGATAGCGATCGCAACTCATCACTACTGAATGCGGCTAGCATCAGTTTGACACAGCTTCTTTAATAGTTCTAACTCAATTGAAGTTAGATCGCGCCACTGTCCGGGTTCTAGACCCACAAGAGACAAGTGAGCGATCGCAACTCGCACCAGCCGCAGCGTCGGAAACCCTACCGCCGCCGTCATCCGTCGTACTTGCCGGTTCCGTCCCTCCGTCAAAGTCATTTCCACCCATGCTGTCGGCACATTCTTGCGAAAGCGAATCGGTGGATCGCGAGGCGGTAGTTGTGGTTCATCGGGTAACAACTGCACCAATGCCTTTCGCGTCCGGTAATCTTGAATAACCACACCTTCGCGCAAATGTCTCAGCGCCTCTTCATCCGGAATACGTTCCACCTGCACCCAGTAAGTCCGGGGATGCCCAAATCGAGGATTGCTCAAGCGATGCTGCATTTGCCCGTCATTCGTCAACAGCAACAATCCTTCACTATCCCAATCCAAACGACCGACTGGATAAACCGAGGGAACGGGAATGTAATCTTTCAGCGTGCTGCGTTTCTGCTCAGTTGGAGTGTTGTCCGTAAACTGAGTTAAGACGCCATAAGGCTTGTAAAAAATCAGATATCGGTACACAAATCAAGGTGTTGGGAATTGGAAAATGGGTAATTGGTAATTGTTCATTCCGATGACCGATTACCCACAGCCCATTAATTGATTTTGACGCGGAAACGGACAAAACCAAAGTTACTACCAGCAACATTAGAAACATCACCCAAATTTACAACAACCGACCCGTCAGGATTAGTTTGGTTAGAGCAAGCGTTTCCCGTAGACAATGGAGCCAAAGGTGATAAGAATACCCCAGCATCTGTATCTGAGGCATTCGTTTGGTTAGTAACTGTTCCCGCGCGATTCAGCGAAATCCCGCTACCTGACCCAAAATTATTGCTAATAAACGTAGTCCCGGATGGAATCGCGTCGCAGAATCTAACGTTATTGACTGGGCTACCACCATCCGATAGGAAGTAGATGGTGTATTCAACTTCATCGCCGCTAGTCAAAGCATTCTCTGATGGTACTTTGACAACTCCTACTGGGGACAGTTGAGCAAAGCCCGGAACATCATCATTTTGGTCATTTGGATCATTTACAAAGCTGCTGAAATTAATTCCGCTAATCGGAACGCCATTTCTCGTTGCATTGGTAATTCGTTTCACCAAACGTAAATTTCCAGCACCGAGTGTAGCCTGCCGGAAGCCAAAATCGGCGTTAGTGACCGTCTGATTGGCGGTGACAGTAACGCGGAATGAGGCATTGTTAGTGGTTAGGGTCAAACCAGGGGGATTGCTGACTTCTACCGTATAAGTGCCTGCGGCAAGACCGCTGAAGACGTAGTTTCCATTGGCGTCCGTGATGGTGGTGGCAATGATGTTGCCGTTGGCATCTTTTAGCGTGAGAGTAACACCACCAATCCCGGTTTCACCAGCGTCTTGAGTGCCGTTGCCGTTAGTATCGTTAAAGACGCGATTGCCAAAAGAAGCACCCGGCTTGCGGAAGCCAAAGTCGATATTGGTGACGGCTTTACCAGGAGTGAAGGTTACAGGAACTGAGTCGTTGCTAGTCGTCAGCGTAAAGCCAGCCGGATCTGTGACATCGATAATGTAGTTGCCGACTGGTAGATTGGTGAAGCTGTAGTTGCCGTTAGCATCCGTGGTGGTGGTAGCAATGATGTTGCCGTTGGCATCTCTCAGCGTGACGGTAACGCCGCTGATTCCTGGTTCATCCGGGTCTTTAGTACCATTACCATCCAAGTCATTAAACACTAGGTCACCAATAGAACCATTGGCCTGGCGGAAGCCAAAGTCCACGTTATTGACAATTGGTGCTGCGGCTGTAAGGCTGACCGGGGAAGAGTCGTTGTTAGTCGTCAGCGTAAATCCAGCCGGATCGGCGACTTCGACGATGTAGTTGCCGAGTGGTAGACCGCTGAAATTGTAGTTGCCGTTAGCGTCCGTGGTGGTGGTGGCAATGACAGCACCGTTGGCATTTTTTAGTGTAACGGCGACACCGCTAATTCCTGGTTCACCCTCATCCTGAATGCCGTTGCCGTTAGTGTCGTTAAAGACGCGATCGCCAATCGTACCTCCCGCAAGGAAGCCAAAGTTGGCATTAGAGAAGTTTGGATTATTAGGTGAGATAGTAACGGAAAGTAAATCGTTGTTACTTGTTAGCTTAAAGCCGGTCGGGTCGGTGACATCGACAATGTAGGTGCCATTTGGCAGATTATTGAAGATGTAATTGCCGTTGGCATCTGTTGTAGTGGTGGCAATGACGTTACCGTTGGCATCTTTCAAAGTAACGGTGACACCACTAATGCCTTTCTCGCCAGCATCCTGAATGCCGTTGCCGTTCAAGTCGTTGTAGACAAGAGTACCGATAGAATTGTTCGGCTGGCGGAAGCCAAAGTCGGCGTTGTCAACATTTTGACCCGTTGCCAGAGTGATGGCAGAAGGAGTGGCAGTGGCAGTGAAGCCAGTCGGGGGGGTGTTGACGGCAACGGTATAGTTGCCTGCTGGCAGATTACTGAAATTGTAGTTACCATTGGCGTCCGTCGTCGTGGTGACGGTGCCATTTGGGCCTGTTAAAGTGACGGTAACGCCGCTGATGCCTGGTTCTCCAGCATCCTGAATGCCGTTACCGTTGGTGTCATTAAAGACGCGATCGCCAATCGTTCCCTGTGGTTGGCGGAAACCAAAATCGGCGTTGGTGACGTTTTGACCCGTTTCTAGATTGATGGCGGCAGGAGTGGCAGTTGGATTGAATCCAGGGGGAGGATTGTTGACGGCAACGGTATAGTTGCCTGCTGGCAGATTGCTGAAGATATAGTTCCCGTTAGGATCAGTCGTCGTGGTAACGGTGGTGCCGCCTGGGCCTGTTAAAGTAACGGTGACGCCGCCGATGCCTGGTTCGCCAGGGTCTTGAATGCCGTTATTGTTCAAGTCATTAAACACTGAGTTGCCGATGGAGGCGTTGGTCTGACGATAGCCGAAGTCCACGTTATTGACAGTTTGACCCGCTCCCAAGTTAACCGAGAATGGATCGTTGTTCGTGGTCAGGGTGAAGCCTGTCGGATCGGTCGCTTCCACCGTGTAGCTGCCTGCTGGCAGATTGGTAAACGTGTAGTTGCCATTAGCGTTCGTTGTTGTTGTGGCGATCGCCGTACCATTGGCATTTTTCAGGGTAACGGTAATATTTGCTAAACCGGGTTCGCCAGGGTCTTGAATGCCATTCCCGTTAGTATCATTGAAGACTAAGTCGCCAATTGAGCCTGTCTGGCGGAAGCCAAAATCCACGTTGCTGATGGTCTGACCTTGAGCGAGGTTAACGTTGAAGGGTTCGTTGCTAGTAGTCAGGGTGAAGCCAGTTGGATCGGTAACTGTGATGCTGTAGCTACCTGCTGGCAAATTGCTAAAGTTGTAGTTGCCATTGGCGTCCGTCGTCGTGGTTAAGGTGCCGCTTGGGCCTGTGAGAGTAACCGTGACACCGGCTAAACCGGGTTCTCCAGGGTCTTGAGTGCCATTCCCGTTAGTATCATTGAAGACTAAGTCACCAATCTTCCCCCCCGGCTGATGGTAGCCAAAGTCCACATTATTCACAGTTTGACCCGCTGCCAGATTAACAGAAAAGGGGTCGTTGCCCGTAGTCAGGGTAAATCCAGCCGGATCGGTCGCATCCACCGTGTAACTGCCAGCAGGGAGATTGGTAAAGCTGTAATTGCCGTTGGCGTCTGTTGTAGCGGTGGCAATGACGTTGCCGTTGGCATCTTTTAGTGTAACGGTGACGCCGCTAATTCCAGGTTCGTTAGCATCTTGAGTGCCATCGCCGTCTAGATCGTTGAAGACGCGATCGCCAATCGTACCCCCTGACGGCTGGCTATAGCCAAAATCCACATTGTTAACCGTCTGTCCCCCTGCCAGATTAACAGGGACTTGGTTGCTACCTGTAGTGATGTTAAAGCCTGTCGGATCGGTCGCTTCCACCGTGTAGCCGCCTGCTGGCAGATTGGGAAAGCTGTAGTTGCCGTTGGCATCTGTTGTAGTAGTGCCAATGACGTTGCCGTTGGCATCTCTTAGAGTAATAGTGACATTTGCTAAACCAGGTTCTCCAGAGTCTTGAGTTCCGTTTGCATTCAGGTCATTGAAAACTAAGTCGCCAATCGAGCCAGTGCTGCTTGGAGTGATGGTAGTAGTTTTATTAACAAATTGCGTAGTGTTATTCGCTGGATCGACCTTGTTATCCATGAAGGAAACTGCATTTATCTGCGTAGTGTCAGCAGTAGTTGCCCCAGCATTTGGAGTCACGCGCAAAATAAAGTTCCCAGTTTGCCCTGGAGTTAAAATTCCCGTGTCAGGAACTCCATTGCTATCAGTATCTGGTAAAGCCTTACCCGAAGCATCCAACAATTGCACCGTATAATTCGCATTGGTTCCTGTAGCTGTCAGGTTGATAATGTCATTTGTAAAAAAGTTATTTTTGACAGTAAATGGGTGATCTATAGGGGTAAGAAGTGTAGTTGAAAGCGTATCGCTTGGCGTAATCGTGAAGTTACCTGCTGTGGTAGGAAGCTGGTCAAACAAAGGTAAGCGGCTTCCATCTGCATTTGACTCAATAAGAATTTGATTGTCAGGAGTGAAATTGTTAATTCTCAACCTCCATATTCCAGCATCACCACCCGTAGCTAACTTGGTATTCGTTGCAGTTAAGTTGTCGCCTCCATTGTTCAGATTGTTGAGTCCACCATTCCAAACAGTATTACCTGATCCTGTGCCTTGTATTGAAGAGCCGTTGGGACGAATATAAGTTACGGTTCCACCATTATCTAGGTCAAAATTTCGCAAGAATAAATTACTCGTACCATTACTAGTAGGACCGAGTAGAAAATAGAACGGGATTGTCAGGTTATCTTCAGTGTTTTGCTGAACAGTACCTTGGAAGTTACCAACTAATCCACCACTCTGAGAAACAATTACTTTAAAAGTATTGTCATCGTCATTGAGGTTAGTTGCATTATTACCAAAGATTGGTTCTGCTCCTGTCTCACTCGTGACTTGGTATGTATCAGGTTGGTTGACGGTAAAAACAACAGATGTATTATTGGCAGCATTTGTGCCAGTATTCGTTCCAATTACTTGACTCTGAAGAAGGTTTCCAGTTGCATCCCGTAATTGAAAGCGAGTCGGGTCGCAAGTGGTAGCTCCAGTCGGTGGACAAATAAGGGTTCCTATATCAGCATCATTAACCTCATCTAATGCTCCATTACTCTCTGCATCCTCGACCGTAATAGTAACGCTTCCCCCTCCCGCAGCAATCATTGCTGGAGTAATGCTTACGCTGATGCGATGAATTTTATCGGTACTGGTGGTTGGAGTGATACTGGTAGGCGAACAGGGAGTTAAGCCATTTGTGGTATACCAGTCACCAACATTAGCGCAGCGTTGTCGCCCACTTGTTTGAAAGTTTAGTCCTGGCACAGATGGAAAGGTAGTTTGAGCCGAAGTGACGCTGGGATTTCCAATTAAGGCTGCAATAGTTGCTGTGCCACCAACTAGCCAAAGCTTAAAATTCTGTAGAGGGCAATAAGAATTGGATGATAATTGCAAAGGCTGCCTGAATCGTAGTTGCATGAGTAATTTTTAAAGCTGTAACAAATAATGTTGTCGAAGGCAGCGGGCAATAAAATCTTGGTGTTGCAAAACCCTGGAATAATATAGCCCCTAAGAATTTTTAATTTTTAATTTTAGCTTTAAAATCGAATTTTTTTTGTTAAATTTACCCTCTAAAAGCAAAAAAATACAACTTTGTTTAGTTTATTTTGACGCGAAAGCGGGTAAAACCATAGTTGCTACCTGTTGCATTAGAAATATTACCCAAATTCACAATTACTGCCCCATCAGCATTATTTTGGTTAGGGCAAGCATTGCCCGCAGGTAAAGGAGCAAGTGGCGAGAGAAATGTCCCTTCGTCTGCATCTAAAACATTAGTCCGGGGGGCAATTGTTCCAGCACGATTCACCGAAATTCCCGCACCCGAACCAAAACTATCGGCGATAAAGCTTGTCCCTGTTGGAATCGGATCGCAGAATTTGACATTGTTAGCTGGAGCCGTTCCATCAGAGAGAAAATAAATGGTGTATTCGACTTCGTCGCCGCTTCTCAAAGCTGTTTCAGCCGCTATGGTAGAAACTCCTACTGGCGACAATTGCGACCAGCCAGATGCATTGTCATTGTCGCTGTTTAGGTCATCTACAAAACTATTAAAGTTAATCCCACTCAGCGGCGCACCGTTTCTAGTCACAGATGTGATTCGTTTCACCAAACGCAGATTCGCGTTCCCAAATGAAGCGACCGTCAGCACAGTCGGGTCATCATCCCCAGTATTTGGAAGGTTTCCTTGATTAATTCCATCATCTACAATTTGAGGCAAGTCACCATTTCCTTGAATGGCATCTGTAACCGATGAGTTAACCGTGCCACCTGTTGATGTAGCAACAGCTTGGTTGCTAATCTGCACGCCAGCAGCCGCTGTAATAATTGCCTGAAACTTGATGACTACCCGACCACCATATCCACTTAATGTGCCCAAAGCTGTCGGATTGGTAAGGTTCGGGTCAGTTGTACCGTTGTAGTTGGGATTTTGTGTCACTGTTGTCCCCGTACCGGAGGCTGTAAAGCTATAACTGCCAGCAACAAAACTCAACTTAGTGGCATCAAGGCTGTCGGTCGCTAGGAAGTTAGTGACAGGGGTCACGGAGTTATTAACATAGGTAATCGTGAATTCAACCGTATCTCCAGTGGTGACGGAAGCGCTAGCATCTGCGTCTGTGACCAGACGAACTGATTTGATGCCAGTGGGCGTAACGGGGTTAGGTTGAATGGTAGTTGTAGAGCTTGATGTGTTGTTGTTGGGATTGGGGTCGGTCACATCTTTCGGTCGCGTGACCGTTGCCGTATTGCTCAATTGCTCAGATGGGGCGATCGGAGAGATGGCACCTGTGACGGTATAGGTAGCAACAGCTGCACTGTTGAGATTGACCGTGGTGTTGATAGCATTTCCCGTACTGCTAGGTTGTCCGCAACTACCAGTTCCGGTTGTAATGGCGCAAGTCCAAGTAACTCCAGTGATTTGCTCCGGAACGTTATCTGTTACCGTTGCTCCAGTCACGTTAGAGGGGCCGTTGTTGGTAACGGTGAGGGTGTAGGTAACAGGACTGCCTGCAACCACTGGACTCGTCACCAGCGTTTTTTGAATCTGCAAATCGGCTTCGGATATGGTGATGCCTTGCTCAAGATTGGTGAGTGTAGATGGGTAGTATGTCCAAGTATCAATACCTCTGTTATTACCAAAACCTTCCTTACCAACCCCTTGAAATGCATGGGCACCATTGCTGCTGGAAATCCCTGCTAGGGCGCTCAGAGGGTTAGGTGCTTCTGGGGGAGGCGGGTTTTCTACTAAAGGAGCGTCATTATAGTAGACCCTATCAGGAGGCGGTGCCGGATTACTTGCCGGAGTGGGATTATTAAGCCGCAGGATTTTCAAGCCATTCGGGTTGCTTTCAGGATCTAGAAATGGAAAATGAATTTCACCGGCACTAAGTACGATTTGGGCACCGTAAGCGATATTACTAGGAGGGATAGTCGCTCCATTCGCATCTAAGCCATCCCAAGGTACAGTGTTGATCCCAACATCTGCGGTTCCTACTAGTATGCGATCGTTTCCAGTACCGTATTTTTTGTCTTGGTTGAGATCAAGAATAATCTGGTAGCTGCCCGATGCCGGGGTGTTAAAGCTAAAATTTCCTCCCAATGGAGTAGTTGTACCCGCCTGACCGTTAGTTCCCTCTGTGCCTGTAAATTTAAAATCAGTGGGAGTAGGGGGTGCCACGGCTGGTGTCAGTAGCCATGTCTGACCACCACTGGCTGGAGTTATGGGTGCTTGCAGCGGCAGGGTAGAACTGGGTTGATTAAAGAAGATTTTATAGGTGACATCCGTCCCGAAATCTGGCTGATCCGGGTTATATACGTTACTTCCTATAAGCGGAACAGATTGGTAAATCGGACCGCCGTTTGGATTTGCCGTAAAACCTTTGTTATTGGCAAAAAAGATAAATCCAAAGGGATCGAGACCATTTAAATCGATTTGGTACTGATAGCCTTCATCAGTCAAAACAAAGGCTTTGGAACGGAGACTTCGCCCATTGGCTCCCAAGTTGAGAGAAAAATAATTTGCATAGGCTCGACCGGGGATAGGTTGATTTCCGTTGGCGACTGTGACATCCCAAGCTAAAACCCAAGGAACATCATTCAGCTGATCTGTTGCTGTCCAGCTATAGCTGTTTTGTATTTGAGGCGCATTGGCGCTATTTTCGTACGGATTGTTATCGCTTTGAGGATCTGGGCTGACAAAGTCGATTTCCCAAATGCCATCTCCAGCAGATGAAGTTTGGATTGCCGTAATTGTGCAGGGGCTGTAGCCTTGGGGATTGACAGGTAGAGGGCCTGCTTCCTCTTGCGCTCGGTTTTCGATCTTACCGATACCTGCACCACAAGAAGTAAAAGCATTGCTATTAGGCGGTCTATATTGGATCTCGCCATCTCCAACACCGACGGCACTGGAACCAAGGTAGATTGTTTCTCCTGCCTTCGCGAAAACCCGAATTCTGGTTCGACGCGGTATATCAGTAGTCTCAAAGGGGGCGTTTCGATATTCTAAAAATGGGCGATTGCCTGGGTTATTGGTCAGTTCCCGGCTGCCTTCAGCATATGCAACTTTACTGGCAGCACTAATAGCACAAATGGCAAGGGCAAGGCTGCCGCAAAAACGGCTCCAGCGGCTAAGGGGAGTTTGATTTGTTGGGGAATACAGGTAAAATTTCAACATCAAACTAACAGTTTCCTCACACTTCGTCTGGCAATATCATCAAAAAGTAAAAGGCTCTCATCAAGAATTATTTTTTCTTTACATGAGAGCATTAGAGCCTTTTTCCTACTCCAACTGCAAATCTTCTTCTTGGACAAATAGCTCGATGCCTCTGGCATCTTGGAAGATAAATTCGACCCGACGATTCCGGGCATAATCTAGACGGTTTCTTCCAGTTACTCGCGGTTGAGATTCACCCAAGGCGCGAATTGTCATGCGTTCTGGGGCAATGCCTTGACGCAATAAATAATTTCTCACTGCGATCGCTCGCCGATTTGACAAGTCAAGATTATATGCATCGCTGGCACGAGGGTCGGTGTGACCTCGAAGCTCAATCACAATCGGGGGATTTGCTTGTAAAACTTCGGCAATTCGATCCAGAACTCTGGCACTTTCTGGACTAATCGTGGCTTTGTCGAGAGCAAAGTGGACGTTGGTTGGCACCTGGATGCGGATGGGTTCTGGTGGTGGTTCTTCCGGCGGCACTTGTACCACTGGAGGAGCGGGTGCGGTGGTACATTGAGGAATTGTCCGCAGTCTGTTTCGTAATATATTCGTACTGGTAAAGTTGGTGGAAGAGAGGTTCACCCGGTCGCCGACTGGTGACGGTGACACAATTTCAGCATTGGCAGCGGGTTCAGAGGTGCCGTATTTTGGGATTGTAGCGATCGCGCTAACTATATCTCCTGGTTGTAAATTATCGAGCGTGAGGCTAAATTTTCCCTCGTCATCTGCTGCACCTGTTGTCAGCGGTTCTCTTAAGGAAGCATAGGGCGTCTCGCTATTCTCCTCGACTCGATAAATTGTCACCTGAGAACCCGGATCGGCAGTTCCAGACAGATTCGTTTTATTACCGAGTACAAAAAATTCGCGGCTAATGAATTGGGGGGCATTAATCGCTGAGTTAGCTGTATCCAAGCGACGATTGGGCGAATTCCGGGGTGGATTGGGACCATCTCCCCGTTGGTACTCTTGGACACCTGTATTTTGTTGAGCAATTAAGTCGATGCTCAAACCGGCTAAATCAAAGTAACGATTGGATTGAATGAGATTGCGATCGCTCTTGGGATAAGATGCAACCACGACACCCGGTCCGGTTTGATGACCAATTTGGTTATTGATTACCTGATGATCGTTCCCCATCAGGTAAACTGCTGCCCGACGCAAGCGACGACCGTTATAAATAATTTGGTTATTATTAATTTGCGCCGCACCTTGGGGTTTAAATAAAAAGACGCCGCTGCCATCGTTGCCGCAAATCAAGTTGGCGCTAACCTGCGTCTTATCAATCATCCCTTCTAAGCGAATTGCATCGGGCATTCCCGCAATCCCGTTGCCAACAATAATGTTTTCTGTCACTTGCAAATTTTGAGCTTGGACAGAGGTAATAATTCCGCTGCCATCGTGGTAAGAAATCCGGTTTCGTTGGATTGTTGTCCCCAAGCTGTTAAATACAAATACCCCAAATGCCGAAGTTTGCTGCGGTACACTTTGATCCGGCGGAATCCCTAACCAGTTGTTCTCAATGACTACATTTTTCGGGGAATTGGAGATTGGTGATGGTTCGCTTTCCCGGTTCTCGGGTAACTTTTGACCATTCGCGGCTCCCTTAATTGCAGCAGACTGAGGATTATCGATAAAAATGTCTGCGGGTGGCAAGGTAGCAGTGGCGCGGTGGCGGGAGGTGAAACCGTAGAGGCTTAATCCGCGAATTGTCACCCCATCCGCAACAACTGTTAAGCCCCGGAAGACTTCTCTATCGGCTGCGGGAGCGATCGCGACTACCGGAATCGGAATTGCAATCTCGGCAGTTGCCGTCCCTTCGGGTTCATACTCTGGTTGAGTTGTACCATCAACAATTAATTCCGCACGAGCTAATGGTGGCAACACATCGACGAGGCGGATGGTAGTATCTGCTGATGGCAAATTAAAAGCAATCAGCGAACCCGTACCAACATTACTTGAAACCTGGTTTTGTTCGGCACTACTAAGACGATCTAAGGGTAATGTCCCATTGACAATCTCAATCGCTTCCCGCAGCGTTAAGGCATCATCTGGGTTAACTGCTCCATCCTGGTTGCTATTAACAACTACTTTTAAATTTTCTGTCTGAGCAGTTGCAGAAATAGGCAACAGTAAAAAAACAAAAGGTAAGAGAAATTTTTTAGCGTTCATCTGTAGTCATTCGTGATTAGCGATCGGTGATTGATAATTGGTCATTCTTTACCGATTACCCATTACCTCTCTACCGCGACTGGTTGCACCTGGGATTCTTGCTGCTGAGGCGGTGACACTTTTTGTCGCCCGAAGCCGCCGAGTAGTTCATTTACCTTCAGTGTTAAGCCAAAATAAACACCACCTTCCGACCGATAACCGCTAAAATCGCGGTCATCTACACTGCCAAAGCTATATCCCAGAGAAGCTCGCAAGTCTGGCGTCACATAATAACCTGCCTCTAGCGCAAAGCCGGTTTCATTAAAATTCGTATCGGGTTGTCCAATCCAACGAGCTTCCCCCGCCACATCCCACCGATATCCCAGCCGGTACATCGTCCGGAACTGTGCCAGAAACACCGTCGAAGAGTTGCTGAAGTTATTCGCTAAATCGGTAGTGCTGTTTCGCATGGCATATTTGCCATAAAATTCCCACCGCCAGGAAGGAGCATAAATCGCCTCCGCAGCGATGATGTGATCTCTGTAACCCGTGCCACTCCCTAGTAGCAACGTCTCTGGGATTGTGGAGGGGTTGCGGCGATATTCATAACTCAACAAACCATTCCACTTGTCAGAATTGGGATTGCGGTAAGCCATGCCCAGCTTGACATTCATGGTGTCTCCCAAGGCGTATAACAACTGGTTAGAAGCACTTGCCTGTTGATAGCGCACCAAAGCAGTCAAGGAGGGAGAGAGTTTACCGGCAGCAGCGCCAGAAATCACGGTGTTACTGCCGCCAGAGCCGGTACGATGCTCGAATCGGGCGGATGCTTGGAAATTGGGATTGTCGGTATATTCCACCCCAACACTGTAAGCGTCGCCGCCGCTGAGTCCTAAGGAGGAAGCACTTTGTCCAGTAGCGTAGGGCTGTTCAAATCGCGGTCCGGCGGCGGTGCGGCTAAACAGGTCGCTAAAGATATGCTCGTAACCCAAATGGACTCGCAATCCAGGGGCAACAACCCAACGGTGGTTTAACCCGACCGCCCCTTGCCCGGTGATGGTGTTGAAGCCGCTGATAATCGAGTAGCGACCTGTAATGGAGGTGTTTTCGCCGAGTTTTTGTTCTACCAGTGTGTCCAGGCTGGTGATGGAATTTCGACCAAAGACTCTAGTGTCTACAAATTGGTGGGCGAGTCGCAAAGCTACCCCTTCCATCACTGCCCAATCCAGCCCAAAGGTAGTACGGTCGGGATAAAGGGCATCGCTGCCGTTTCCCAAGTTCAGTTCATTTTGTGCCCGAAAGGTGAGGGCATCATTTAAAGCAACGTTGAGGCGAGAGACAATTTGGCTGGCGTTGCTATCGAAGGTGTCGCCGATACGGTCGTCACGGGAGCGATTGACGTATTCTAAGCTGAGGTCTGAAGCCCCAAACTTTTGCAGAATTCCGGCGCGAACCGTGGTTAGAGAATTATCGACTTTTTCACCGGGTGTCGGTTGGGGTTGAGGGTTAAAAATATCAAAGAATTCCACCCGTTCTAAGGGTGCCGTACCGAAATTTACCTCGTGGTCGTAGCTAGCAGTCAGCGAAGTGGTTTGGCTAAGCTGGGCAGCAATATTTGCGCCGTATCTCGTTTGACCGGGGGTAAAACTGGTTGTCGCATTATTGGAGAAATTTTCCTCGACAGAACGGTAATAAGCGCGAGCGAGAATGCTTTTAGCGATCGCACCATACGCTTCTAGTCGATAAGCATTGCCGTTCACATCTCCGTTAAAGGGAGAATTATGGGCTGAGCGGGCATATTCCCCAACAATTTGACCGCTATTCCCTAGGGGGAACAGGAAATCCGCACCCAATAGCTCAAAATCCTGCAATCCCTCATCTTGCCGAAAATAGCTACCTCCCACCCAAGCTTGGCGATTCAAGTCCTGTGAGAAGTTATACTGCGCTCGTCCCGCATAAATATTTGTCTCTTCGCTATCAACCCCTTCATGCTGATAAGTGACGACAATTCGCTGCACCTGAGTCACGCCAAACGGGTCAAATCGCGTGGCGAAGATGGGACGGCGGAAAAGGAGCGTCCCCCGGTCGTAATCAATTTCGTAGTCAGGCCCGCGAACGAGAGGTTTGCGCGATGTCACTGTTCCCGGACGATTAATTTCTTCTGTTTCCAGGAAAACACTTTCACTACCAGGGACAAGCAGACGACGGGACAGAAAGTAATAGCCGCTGGTGCCATTGGGAGCAACGGTATCTCGCTGGAATCCTTCGACATCCGGGCTATAGAGGGCAGTGATTTGCAGATTGCCCAGGTTATAGTTGCCCTTGAACCCGTGTAGCTGGCGAGACGTAGCGCTAAATAGCTGGGAGGCGCGGGCGAATTCGGTGGTGTTGTAATCTCCCCACATTACATAGTCTGGTTCGGCACCAAAAACTGGGGAAGTGCGTTCCAGACGGAAATACAGGCTGTCTTTTGAAGGGGTTAGATAATCAACGGTAGAGCTATCGCCATAGACGGGATATTGTTGTTCGCAGAATTGCGGTCCCCGGAACAGGGTGGTGATGCCATCGCAAGTTTGGTTGAGCGGACGAGCGCTATTATATGCCCCCGTGAGCAGCCATTCCCCTACCTTACCCGTAGCGAAAACAGCAGCACTCAAATCGATATTGGTGCCCTCGTCGAGGGTATCCGGATTCAGAAACTCCCGGCGCGGCCCCCAGAAATTTGTTCCTTTAGGACCAATCCGCAGATTCACCACGCCTGAAACCAAGGAAGGGCGCAGATTAGTGATAAATTCTACCTGCGTATAAGTTTCTAGGGTGTTAGCGGAAAGGGTGTTAGCGGATATTTCATCTTGGGTATAAGCGACGGGGTTATCAGTCGGCGGTACTGGCGGGTATTGGGTATTCGAGGGGATGGGATATTGCTGGAGATTGGGAGATAGGGGATTAGCGTTTGGGGATTGGTTAATGGGGGTAGGATGAGCGTCTTTCCCAACCCGAATTCCCTCTAACCGATTCCCCTCTGTAGCAGCTCGAATGCGGACTTTCTGCGCTTCCAAACCCGATTGCAGTTGGGCGGTAAATTGTCCTCCTCTGGCAATCACCTGAAATCCGGCTCGATCTTTGTCCTCGTCAGCACCGACAAACTTACCGGCGCTCGTCGTTAAAGTGACAACTGTATCTTCGCGGATTAATTCGCCTTTCTCATTGGTGATTCTCCCTGCTAGGGGCAATAGCGATCGCCCATCAGCGGGAATCCGAGCATCGCTCACCGGAGCAATTTCTAAGGTTTGGGCAGTTGTCCTTTTTACAGTTAGCTTGACACTTGCCGAGGTGCCGTTATTCGCTTGCACTGTAATTGTGTTCTCTCCCTTCTCTAGAGGGACGTTGTACCAAACCTGAGTGATGATGTTTTGGGCTTCGTCTCGCTCTATCTGGGTGGATGTTTTGGCATCCAGTGGTTTTTTGTTGACGCTGACTTTTACCTGAGCTTGGGTGTGGTACTGGACGACGAGGTTTGTAGAAGCCTCCCCCAATACTCCACTTTCAGGAGTCAGAATCCGAACTTCGGTAGGTGCCAGAGTCCCATCGGAAGTTTGCTGAGAGGTTTGCTGGGCATTTGTTTGAGGGATCGACTGTCTCAGCTCGGTGGCAGTTGGTACGATCGTTGTCGAGTTCTCAGGCGCTGTCCCAACCTGTTCTCGAAGTTCGGGAAGGGGTGGAGCCGTCGGTGCGGTATTTTCAGGCGCTACGAGGCTGGGCGCTGCTGTTGCTGGTTTTGCCGATTCCTCTACCGTTACCGTCTCTACTGAAGGGAGGGGTGAATCCGTCGGTATAGTATTTTGAGCTAAATCTAGAATTTCTGCTGAATCTTGGACGGCGAATTCAGAATTTGTGCCCAAGACTTCTGAATTCTCTGGTGTCCTCTCTAGGGCAGCCGCCTGCTCGATTGCAGGGAGAGTGGTGGAATTTTTAATTGCAAACTCAGAATCTTCTGCGAGTCCACCTTGAGGGGGTGCAGACAGTTCATTTGCCTTTGCGGAGCGAGGAAGTAAGAAATAAAAAGTAAACAGTAAAAAGAACGAGAAATACGCCAAAATCCCATCTTTTGGCGGCTGCTTTTTGCCTTTTGCCTGGTTCATCACTGCTTGCCCTCCCGATAGGTGGGTGTCACCCCGAAATTCATCCGTACTAATCCTCCCGGTTCGAGTTGCACCAGGCGGGACTGACTATTGCGCTCAATAAATTTTTGGTTGGGAGCCAGAGTGTAGCCCGGTAGACTGGTTAAATCCAGCGTGCCGGTGCGGTAGC
Organism: Trichocoleus sp. DQ-U1; assembly: GCF_039961925.1. NCBI lineage: Bacteria > Bacillati > Cyanobacteriota > Cyanophyceae > Leptolyngbyales > Trichocoleusaceae > Trichocoleus > Trichocoleus sp. DQ-U1. Next base: position 21,040 of record NZ_JAMPKB010000016.1, read on the forward strand.
CAGAGATAACATTGGCAAGTGAGAATAAACCGTTGGCATCGGTCGTGATGCGGTTGCCGTCATCCATAAAAATTACAGCATTGGGCACTCCTGGTTCTCCTGGCTGCTGTTCGCCATCAAAGTTTTTATCGACAAATACTCGCCCAATCAGGGTGCCACAGTCTGACAAAATGCCGGGTCGAATCCGCAACTGATGGCTGGCGATGTTGCTCCTGGTTTCTTGTGCCTGATTTCTCCCGTTACCGCGAATAGCGTCTGGCGTTACCACGGCGGCATAAACCACGTTCAGGGTTTGGTTCGGCTCAAGTTTAGGAAAATTAAAGGTAACTGTCCGGTTGGACGTAGTAGCGGGTTGTATAGTGATTTGGGCAGTACTGGAGCCAGTGGTCAGCGAGGCTTGCAAGGACTCCGGCACATACCGTAAGCCCACAGGTAGGGTGTCTGTAATGCTGATATTGCTGGCAGTGGCTGTGCCGGTATTTTTCAACGCCAAGCGATAAACAACCGTGTCGCCCGGTTCTGCTGCGGCGCGATCGCCTGTTTTGATCAGTTCTAGAGCCGCTTGACCTGCTGTGACTGAAGTTTCATTGGATTTCACGCCTTCTGGGGGGAGATTGTCACCCGCAGCAGAGGCGGTATTCAAGATGTCTATTGCGCTAACGGGCAACGACTGAAAAGCAAAAGCAAACGAACACGTTAGGATAGCTGTTAGACGCAGGTAGGTACGCCCCAACAGAGGTTGCAGGGATTTCATTCTTCAGAGATTAACTAAACAAAACACCCCATTGCTGGACTGTTAGAGAGATAAAGAAATTGTGGTAGTAGACTCCCTGATGCTCCCTGAGGGGTATAGACCCTGATTAGGTGAAACTTACACTACCAGGTTTCTACGATCTACGACAATACCTGTATCTGAGTCTCTTCCGCAAGAGAATTTTTGAAGGAATATTGCTATAGGAATATTTTCTATTTCTGCCTTAATAAAATTTTTATTGCTTTTGGCAGATGAAATTAACTAAAAATTATTAATATTTGTTTTTTGCCTTTGCATTAGCCGGTTCTTGAGCGCGAAATTGTCAATAAATCAGCCAATTTGACTCAAAATATTCAGCTTTCTAGATTTGGGGCAAATTTAATTGGCGTTGCCTCTCTAGACGCGATGTGATGTTGAAGAATCCGTCTGATTGATCGTAATAAAAGAACCCCACTCCTAACCCCTCCCCGCAAGCAGGGAGGGGTTAGGAGCTGTAGGGGATAGCGCAGGGCGGAGGGAAGGGCGTAGGCTCTTAGCCGAGGCGAAGCCATCGCTTTTTGTGAACTAAAATTTACCTTCTAAAGCGGGAATGCAACGTTCGCACAATAGGGGATGCTCGGCAGATTCGCCCACATGAATCGAGTAGTTCCAGCAGCGATCGCATTTTTCCCCGTCTGCTTTCACTACGCCAATCGATAAAGCTTCTGTCTGCGAACTGTATTTTAAGCCTTGCAATGCTTCCGAAGAATCTAGCAGCTCTACTTGGGAGGAGATAAACAAGTATCTCAGCTCATCTACTCGATTACCCAATCCTGAAGACGGAGAATGAGAATGGAAAGCTGAAGTCAAATTCAAGGCTTGCAGTAAAGAGCGGAACTCAGCATTTGGGACATAAAGTAATACCTTGGCTTCCAAAGAAGAGCCAATCATTTTTTCTGCCCTTGCTTGCTCCATCACCTTATTCACCTCAGTGCGGATTTGTCGCAATTGTTGCCAAAATCCTGCCAATTTTGGAGCTTTCCAATGCTCCTCTAACTTCACCCACCCCGATTCAAACACGGATTTGTAGGGTGTGGGATAGGGGAGATATTGCCAAATATCTTCTGCTGTATGACAGAGAACCGGCGCGATCGCGCGCGCTAAATTTTCCAGAGCGATCGCCAAAACTGTCTGACAACTACGGCGACGGAAGCTATCTGGAGCGCTAATATAAAGCCGATCTTTGGCAATATCTAGATAAAAATTGGACAAGTCAACAACGCAGAAATTCTGCACTGTTTGAAAAAAGCGGAAGAACTGGAAACTCTCAAATGCTTGCGTGACTTCCCCGAAGACTTCTGTCATCCGGTGCAACATATAGCGGTCGAGTTCTGGCAGTTGTTCGTAAGGTACTGCATCTTTAGTTGGGTCAAAATCGTGTAGATTTCCTAATAAGAACCGCGCCGTATTGCGAATCTTGTTTCTAACATCTCCCATCTGTTTGAGGATGTTCTTGCTGATGGGGACATCTGAAGAATAATCCACCGAAGAAACCCACAAGCGCAAAACGTCAGCACCGTAGGGTGGCTCTTCTTTTTGATTTTTGCCCCCATTGATGACAATCGAGGGGTCGATGACATTCCCCAGAGATTTACTCATCTTGCGTCCCTGCTCATCCAAGGTAAAGCCGTGGGTCAAGACAGTTTTGTAGGGCGCGATGTCGTTCGTTGCCACACTCGTGAGCAAACTCGATTGGAACCAACCCCGGTGCTGATCGGAGCCTTCTAAATAGATATCTGCTGGATATTCCAATTCTGGCCGCTGTTTCGCTACCGCCGCCCAAGAGGAGCCAGAGTCAAACCAGACATCCATCGTATCCGTGCCTTTGCGGTAGCTGCGACCGTTATGGCGATAACTTTCTGGCAAGAGTTCTTCTACCGACCTTTCCCACCAGACATCCGAACCCTTTTCAGCAATGATTGCCTGGACGTGGGCGATGGTTTCCTCGTTCAGTAGCGGTTCGTTGGTTTCTAGGTCGTAGAAAACGGGAATTGGCACGCCCCAGTTGCGTTGACGGGAGATACACCAATCGGAACGATCCGCGACCATTGCCGTGATCCGATTTTCACCTTGAGCGGGAATCCAGGTCACGGAAGCGATCGCTTTTAGCGCCTCTTCTCTAAATCCCTCCACCGATGCGAACCACTGTTCTGTGGCTCGATAAATGGTCGGCTTTTTCGTGCGCCAGTCGTAAGGATATTTGTGAACGTAGGGTTCCTCTTTCAGTAGCGATCGCGCTTGGCTTAGAGCGTCAATCACTGCCTGATTTCCATCACTCAGGACGTTCAACCCGGCAAACTGCCCTGCTTCTTGCGTGAAGTTGCCATCGGCATCTACTGGCGACAGCAGCGGCAAACCGTAGCGTTGACCAACCTTGTAATCCTCATCCCCATGACCGGGAGCCGTGTGAACTAATCCGGTACCAGAATCGGTGGTGACATAATCGCCCCCAATCACAATCGGACTCTCGCGGTCGAAGAGTGGGTGCTGGTAAGTGCTGTGTTCCAAATCTTTACCCGGTACTGTCGCCTTTACCGTGAGATTCGTCGAGAGCGTCGTTGACAACCGTTCCACCAAATCCGCAGCCACTAACAGGTATTTGGTCGAAATCGGCAGAGAATCTGCCTCCACTTCCACCACTGCGTAAGTCAGTTCTGGATTCAGGCTTACCGCTAGGTTGGCGGGAATCGTCCAAGGCGTCGTCGTCCAAATTGCCACACCGAGATCGGGCAAGAATGGTTGCAATTGCGATCGCACGGCTGGCCCCAGATTCGTCATCTGGAAAGCTGCATAAAGGCTGCGCGAGGTATGAGCTGGGCGACCTTCAGAATCTTCGGGATACTCTAACTCTGCCTCAGCCAGCGCCGTTTTAGAACTAGGACTCCAGTGAACTGGCTTTAAACCGCGATAAATATATCCCTTCAGCACCATCTCACCGAAGACGCCAATTTGAGCGGCTTCGTACTCTGGTTTTAAAGTCAGATACGGATGCTCCCAGTCGCCCCAGACACCGTAACGTTGGAAGCTTTGGCGCTGCTCGTCTACTGTATGAAGCGCAAAATCTCTGGCTTTGTGGCGGAGATCCAGAGGTGTCAGATTTTGCCGCTCTGCTGGCTTCATTTGCTGAAGGACTTTCAACTCAATCGGCAAGCCGTGACAATCCCAACCCGGAACGTAGCGAACTTTGCGCCCTTGCAGGAGCTGGTAGCGGTTGATGATGTCTTTGAGGATTTTATTTAAAGCATGACCAATGTGGAGCGAACCATTGGCATAGGGCGGCCCATCATGCAAAACAAAAATTTCGCCGGGATTGTTCTGCGACAGTCGCTCGTAAATTTGCTGGTCTGCCCAAAATTTTTGCAGTTCCGGTTCCCGCTTAATAGCGTTCGCCCGCATATCAAATTGGGTTTTGGGCAGATTAACGGTGTCTTTGTAGTTCCCTGTTTCTGTCACAGTTTAATGCCGAGAAATGATTGAGTTGCTTTCAATCATTATCGGTTACAAATCGCAATCTCTTCAAGTTGCAGCGGAAAAATGAACCGCAAAGATGCACAGAACACAAAGCAAGAAAATGGAATAAGCAGCGATCGCAATCTAATTTTAGTTGAGAGATACCAGCCCTTGAGATCCCCAACTTCTGTCTGGAAGTCGGGGATCTCGCCTTCACAAAGCGTTAGGACTGCTATCCCTTCCGCTGCTTTCTTGGCACCATACAACGGCTTTGCGGCTCATTCTCCTCCTAACCTTTATTTTCAAGTTGGGTTGGGTGGATTTTCTAACGGCTGATTTGCCTGCTCTGTTCCACTCACCGAGTCACTTGTTTCTTCATGGGCTGGTTCTGGAGGTGAAGCTGGAATATGCTTTTCTTCAGCATCTTCTAGAGCAGCTTCCACCAGTTCGGGGTCGGGAGGGTTCGGACGAATGGGTTCGGGTACGTTTTCTGGGCTAGCCTCCAACTCTGAGGGTGATGATGGTGATGATGGGGAAGTCTCTGGGGCTGTTGTGGCTGTTTCCCCTGTCGTTGCTGCTTCTACAGATGCTGGGGGTTCCAAGTCATCCTTTGAGGGTGATGCTGGGGAAGTCTCTGGTGCAGTTATGGCTGTTTCTCCTGTAGTCGCTTCTACAGATGCTGGGGGTTCCAAGTCATCCAAGTCTGTGTCTTGGACACTTTCACTTTCTTCAGATGGGACGGATATTACTTCCATCTGAGATTCCGGCTTTGAGGGTGCGGGTGGAACGGGTGGTTGATTGAGTAACACCGTTTCATCCTCATCTTCATCTGTCCGGTTATCCAGCACGGTAACACGAGGTTTTCCGGCGTCGGTGGAGGTAGGCGCAGGTGTCGTCTTGGATGCCCCTGTTTGGGTGGTTCCAGTGCCCGATTTGCCCTGAGTCACTTTACTTGCCGTCTGCTGAGCTTTGTCCTTAAAAGTTGCAAATAGACTGGTTATCCGCTGCGGTATGGATAAACTGGTCAGTTTTTCCTGCAATGCTTCGGGACTCGGAATCTCAGTTTGCTGCGCTGCGGGGGTGAGACTGCGTCGTAATGTCAGGGTTTCCCAACCTAACCAACCAACTAGCGCTACGCTAGCGATTTGACCTAGCAACACACCGCCGGTGATGCGTCCAGCACACACCCATAAAACTAGGGCATAGAACAATCCCACCCCACTCCAGATAAAATCACTCTTTCGGTGTACTTCGGGGAAAAAGAAAGCCGCCATGTAAAGGGCGAAGCTACCGACTGCAACAGCGATCGCTAGGATATCTGCCAGCATTTCGTGGATGCTCCAAAACTTGTGTCTATGTTTCAATTCTGCTTGAGATTGTTGACTTAGATACAAATAAAAACTAAATCTGCTGTTTCAATTGTTGATTCTTCGCCGAAGGAGGCTGTACTACTTTTGCGACTCTTAATATCTTCTTTAGGGAAAACTCTCAGGATATCGGGCTACTCTGAAGGAAAAGCAACTGTTCAAAAGCATTGCAGAGTTGAACATTGAATCTTATGACACAGCAGAGCTTTGGTGTGATTGGTTTGGCGGTCATGGGCGAGAACTTGGCGCTGAATGTGGAGCGTAATGGGTTCCCCATTTCCGTCTATAATCGCACTCCAGAAAAAACGGATGCCTTTATGGCTGAGCGAGCGCAGGGCAAAAATGTCTATGCTGCTTATTCCATTGAAGATTTTGTCCAATCCTTAGAACGCCCTCGCAAAATCCTCATTATGGTGAAAGCGGGTGCGCCGGTAGATGCGGTGATTAACCAGCTCAAACCGTTACTGGATGAGGGTGACATCATTATTGATGGTGGCAACTCCTTATTTGACGATACCGCTCGTCGCACCCGCGAATTAGAGCCATCTGGGTTCAGATTTATCGGGATGGGCGTCAGTGGAGGTGAAGAAGGAGCGCTGAATGGCCCTAGTCTGATGCCGGGAGGTACGAAAAGCTCCTATGAGTATCTGGAACCAATTTTGACGAAAATTGCGGCTCAGGTGGATGATGGCCCCTGTGTCACCTACATCGGCCCTGCGGGTGCCGGTCACTACGTCAAGATGGTACACAATGGCATTGAGTACGGCGATATGCAGCTGATTGCAGAGGCATACGACTTGCTCAAGAATGCGTTGGGGCTAGACGCGAACCAACTACACCAAGTATTCGCCGAATGGAATACGACTGATGAACTCAATTCTTATTTGATTGAGATTACAGCTGATATTTTCAATTACCGAGACCCCGACACTCGTCAGCCTCTGGTCGATGTGATTCTCGATGCGGCTGGGCAGAAAGGGACGGGTCGCTGGACGGTGCAGAGTGCGCTGGAGCTGGGGATCGCTATTCCAACGATGACGGCGGCGGTGAATGCCCGGATCATGTCTGCCTTTAAGAAGGAACGGGTGGCTGCTTCGGAGATATTAACGGGTCCTAGTGGCAAGTATGAGGGAGACGCCAAAACCTTCATTAACCAAATCCGTGATGCTCTGTATTGCTCGAAGATTTGCTCTTACGCCCAAGGGATGGCGCTATTGAGTTCGGCGTCGAAGGCTTATTCCTATGACCTGAATTTGAGCGAAACTGCCCGGATTTGGAAGGGTGGTTGCATTATTCGAGCCGGATTCTTGAATAAGATTAAATCTGCTTTCAAGGACAATCCAGAGTTGCCGAATTTGCTCTTGGCTCCTGAGTTTAAGCAGACCATTTTGGATCGCCAGGATGCTTGGCGGGAAGTATTAGCGCAGTCGGCGAAGCTGGGGATTCCAGTTCCGGCATTCAGCGCGTCGCTAGATTACTTCGATAGTTACCGACGCGATCGCTTGCCGCAAAATCTTACCCAAGCTCAGCGCGACTACTTTGGTGCTCATACCTACGAGCGCATTGACAAAGCAGGCTTCTTCCATACCGAGTGGACTCAAGTCGATGAGGAAAGCGTTCAAACCTCTACGCCTGAGCCACTGCAAGCCCAAGACCCTGCGGAAGCTGTACGCACAACGATTACATAAATAGGAGTAGTCGGGCGGGCAATCCCCGCCCGACCGTCGTTGTCGCGATTTCAACAGCTTTTGGCTCCGGACGCCAAAAATTTAGGAAATTTCCAGATGGAGGGTCGTTATTCTTCTGGGTAGACGCTGCGCGATCGCGTCTTTCTCCAGCGTTTTCGGGTGAACATTGAAGGCAACTCCTCAGATCCCCTTTCTCAGACATTCATTACCCAGGTTGTTCTGAATCAAGAACTTGTCTACACGAATTCATGCACAAACTGGATCTGGGGTATTTGCATTCAGCATCCAGGGAGCGGAGAATGGGCGATCGCTATTCTGAGAAACAGTTAGGAATTTGAATTGATGCAAAATCCTTTACAAACGCCTCACAGTGGCTACCAGTGGGACGGCACCAGTCAGCGATTCTTTGAAGGTTGGTACTACCGCGTCACCTTACTAGATTGCGGACATACCTTTGCTTTCATGTACTCCCTCGAAGATCCCCTAGGCAATCAACCCCACAGCGGCGGTGCTGCCCAAATTCTGGGTCCCGAAGATAGTTACCTTTGCCGGACTTTCCCAGATGTCAACAAATTTTGGGCATTGCGGGACGTTTTAGCCTTGGGACACTGGGGCAAAACCGATTTATCCACCAAACCCGCCTACCTCCCTCCAGAGGCTTTTGAGCGTCACGTTCAGGATGGCTATCAAGCCACCGCTACTTGGCATCAGGGAGCTTTACACGATCCGGGCACGGGTTCTCAAGCGCGTTGGCAGTATGAGATTAAACCTGTATATGGATGGGGAAATCTAAATCAGCCACAACAATCAACAGCCGGATGGTTGTCTTCTTTCCCGATTTTTGAACCGGGATGGCAAATTTTGATGGCTCACGGGCTGGCAACTGGCTGGATTGAGTGGAATGGAAAACGCTACGACTTCACCAACGCCCCTGCCTACGGTGAAAAAAACTGGGGGCGCTCTTTTCCTCAAAAATGGTTCTGGCTGAATTGCAATGGTTTTGATGAGTCTCCAGATATCGCCTTAACGGCTGGTGGAGGCAGACGCGGGGTGCTGTGGTGGATGGAATCAGTAGCGATGATTGGCTTGCACTATCAAGGCAAATTTTATGAATTTGTACCCTGGAACTCGAAAGTAAGTTGGAATATCGAGCCTTGGGGCAGCTGGCAAATGCAAGCCCATAACTCCGAGTTTGAAGTTGAGTTAACCGCTACTACAAATTTACCGGGGACTCTCCTGCGTGCCCCCACGGAAAAGGGTTTAATCTTTTGTTGTCGCGACACGATGAACGGTCAAGTTGACCTGGAACTGCGCCAACGGGGTGACAAATCTAAAATCATCCTGAAAGCTGGCAGTTCTCTATGTGGATTGGAAACAGGCGGTGGCCCTTGGGAAGAAACCTGGCGGTCTACTTAAATTCAACTGGGTAATGCTGCCCTTGGGCTGCTATGATCGCCTTAGAATTGGGGCTGTAGCTCAGTTGGATAGAGCGAGCGCCTCCTAAGCGCTAGGTCGCCGGTTCGAGCCTGGCCAGTCCCGTTGTCTGCTACTCTCTAAAACAGTTAGTCGCCCAGTGGAGTGTATCTACGTGGACGCTAGCTAGGATAGGGAATTTTAACCAGTTAGCGATCGCGCTTCGTGCGTATCGCTTCCCATGTAAACACGGCTTTTTCAATTGATTGATGATCCTGAAAATTGGTGCTAGCCGACAAAAACACTTGTCTTCCAAGCCCTCGCGCTCTAAAAGTAGATATTCTCGGCTGCTAATGCTCGCTCTACCCGTGGCGCTGTGGTTTGGTTACAAGGAAGTTAAAAAAAGCCTGGTCAAACCCCAGGCAATGTTAGTTTTGGGTGGCTCTACCTCAGCCTTGGAGCGGGAGAAGTTGGCAGCAAGAATGGCTCGTCAGCATTCAGATTTGCCCATCTGGGTTTCTTCAGGTAGCACGAACAAAGCTTACGTTAAACGGGTTTTTGCCAAAGCTGGGGTTGCCCCTAGTCGCCTGCATTTGGACTATCAGGCGGTGGATACGGTTACGAACTTTACGACGCTGGTTGATGAGTTGCAGAGTCTTGGGATCACCAGCATCTATTTAATTACCTCTGACTATCATATGCGCCGCGCCAGAGTCATTGGAGAGATTGTTTTAGGCAGTCGGGGCATTACTCTAAAGCCCGTGGTCGTGCCTTCGGACATACCGCAGGAGCCGATTGAGAAATCAATTCGGGATGGAGCCAGAGCCATTCTTTGGGTGACTACCGGCTATACGGGAGCCACCCTCGGTCAGTCATCAAATCAGATTAAGCAGGAATCGTTGCCGTTTCTTTCACCAAGACATAAGGCGACACAATCAGAGCGCTGAATCGCTTGTTTTTGTTGTCGTTCCAATCTTGTTTCTGAGCTTCGGAGGGCTTGTAAATCAATTGTTCGCTAATCCAGTGCTGCACAGAGGAAACATCATCATTAGCGATCGCTACCCCAACATCTAGCAAGTCCAGCTCTTGAGCTACGATAACCACAGCCTCCCGTTCCGCATGAGGCATCAGCCAGTTCCACTCAGCCTCATCTAGCAATTCTGCTAATTCTTCTCTTAAACCCTGCATTTTTAATTTTTTTGATTTCAGCAAATTTTATTTTAATCTATTTTATAGAAGCTGCTACTCCCCACGATATTTCTCTAAGATTCTGCTTTCATTTCGTCAATTTCAAATAAACTGACAATGACTCCAGTAATCGGAATTGCAATAAAAATTCCGAGTAATCCTGCTACTCTAGCACCTACTAGTAAGGCGAAAAATACAACAACTGGATTAATATTAAGCGAATTTTGCATAATCCGGGGCGTGATGAAATTGTCTTGTACTTGCTGAATTATGATACAAACAACAACTACTTGAACGGCTAACCAAACACTCTGAGACAATAAAATAAGAAAAACAATACCCACCCCTAAAGTAGCTCCAATCCCAGGGATTAAATCGAATAATCCAGCAATAATTGCCAAAAGTAAGGGAAATGGTACATTTAGAATTAAAAAAACCAAAAAAGTAGTCGTAGTCAGAAATAAACATAAAACCATCTGTCCTCGAAAAAATCCGAGAAACTTGCGTTGAATGACAATCGTAAATCTATTTTGTAAATGTGCAGGAACAAGCTTAAGAATAAGCTTCCAAAGCTTTTCTCCATCTAGCAACATAAAAAAAGAAATAACGGAAATTAATATCAAATTAAGAAAATTGGCAAAAAATACTTGTATAGTCGTTAAGCTATAACCGATTCCTAACCCCAGCGATGAGACGATTTGATTCTGAAATTGTTCTTGAATTATGCTCAAATTTACTTGAACATTGAATCTTAAAAGGAATTTTTCTATTTGATAAGCCAAAGGAATTAAAGAATTTAAAAAGGTTGTTAAGCTAGAAATTAATTGTTGCCCTTGCGATACAACTGTTAAACCAACTGTGACAGTAAGACTAGCAATCACGATCATGCCTAGAATAAAGACCACGGTAACAGCAACACCGTGAGGCACAAAACGAGTTAGCGATCGCACGGGATAACTCAGTAGAAAAGCGACAATAGCTGCAAATGTAAAAATGACAATAACTGTTTCAAAGTAAGCTAAAATTTTTACAAACGCCCAGCCAGAAGCAACGAAAAGCAAAAATCTAACCAATGCCAAATTGTTCAGACGCTGCAAAAGATACTTGGCAGAAGGTTCGCTCATTTCTTTTTGGGATGGTGATTTAATCCAGAATCCCGGTGATTGACTCATTTCTTTATTGAATGAACCAATAGCCGGATATCCAGACAGATTTGGAATAACCTAATCCTACTGAAAGCGCAACTGTCAGGACATCATCCCAACGTTTTAATTTCGCCGAGAAAATCTTGTCTTTTGAAATTCTTTAACGGCCTAAATCGTGTAAAGCATGAATCGCTGTGGCGCATTTTTGCGTTACCGCCTGTAACTCATCCCGGTCTGTTGAATTAGGAGGCTCAATTACCTGACCAATCCGCACCGTTACTGGCACCGGACGCGGAACCAGCGAACCTTTCTTAAAAATCGCTTCCGTACCCCACAAACTAACGGGCAGCAACGGCACCTTCGCCTTAGCGGCAATCAGCGCAGCACCTAGCTTTGGGTCTGAAATTCTGGCGTCTGGCGTCCGCGTTCCTTGTAAAAAGACACCGACTGCCCACCCTTCCTCTAGGAGAGACAGCGCCGAACGAATCGCACTCCGGTCTGCGGAACCCCGCTTGACGGGGTAAGCACCATACAACTTAATTGCCTGCTTCAAAACAGGGACTCGAAACAGTTCTTCTTTTGCCATATACGCTACGGGTCGTCGCACGCAGCAGGACAAAATCGGCGGATCGAAATCACTGGCATGATTGCTAACCACTAGAAGTGGTCCAATCGGAGGAACGTGTTCGCATCCATAAATCCGACCTCGCAGGTAGGCATGAAGCACGGGGCTGACCACCGACCACTTAAACAGGTGGTATAGAACTAAACTCGAAACAGGCTCGCGGCTTCTGCCTAAATTAGATAATTCGCTATCCACCGTACTCTCGCTGTAAACCTTTAACCACCTTGTCTGATTTTTCTCGTTCCCTGGTTGATGAGGGAAGGAGGGAATTTTTCCATTCTCTCACTCGCACGCGCTGTTGCGGTCGCCGGACTTTATTCTGCATTCGGCAACTCTGCAACACTACCCACGTTTTCCAAAGTTAAATCGGGGCAAGTACGTTTAATTAAACCCGTAAGAACTTTCCCTGGACCAATTTCTACAACCTGCGAAATTCCTTGTACAGGCAATTGTAGGGAAATTTCTCGCCACCGCACCGAGCCGGTCATCTGACGGATCAGGCGCTCTTTTAAAATATCAGCGTCCACAGATGGGACGGGTTCCACATTTGACAGCACTGGCACTTGAGCCGAATTAAATGGAACTGACTCCAAAACTACCTGGAACTCGGCGGCAGCTTCCGCCATTAAGGGAGAGTGAAAGGCTCCTGAGACATTCAAGCGGACAACACGCTTAACCTTTACTTGACTTAGCACTGCTTCCACCGCTTCCGGCGTTCCAGAGATGACGACTTGGGCGGAACTGTTGTCGTTGGCTAATACAACGTCGGGGGTCTGCTGAATTTGTTGTTCTAGCTGTTCGCGGTCGAAGCCAATCAGCGCTGCCATCATGCCATCGGACGCACTATCCATAAATTCTGCCCGACGTTTCACTAGACGCAACCCCGCCTCAAAGTCAAAGACACCGGCGACGTAGAGAGCAACGTATTCTCCCAGACTGTGACCGGCAACGAGCTTAGGTTGATGTCTCCCAGCTTGCATTCGATCCGCTAAAATGCTTTCTACGACATACAGGCTGGGCTGGGTATAAAGAGTGCGGGATAATTTATCTTCCTGACTCTGACAGATTTCTGGTACAGACCAGCCTAAAATTTGCTCGGCTTGCTCAAATTTAGCCTTTGCCTCTGGCAAGTCTAATAAATCCACTCCCATTCCGATTGCCTGAGAACCTTGCCCAGGAAACACCCATGCGGTCTTTGTCATTGGTCATTGGTAATTGGTAATTCGTAATTGGCAATTAGCAATAGGTAATTGGAGAAAAGTTTTCAGTTTTAGAGGCGCAATTGATCGCGTCTGAGTTTTGACTTCAAGAATTTCTTTCTTGCCTTAAAACTCAATCCTTAACACTCCTAACTTTCATTACCCATTACCGATCCACCTATCGAAAATTATTGGAAGCGGAGATCCGACCTCCGCAAAATTCAAAATCTAAAATTGATTTATCTGCCCCATTGGAAAATCGCTGCGCCCCACGTTAGACCCGCGCCAAAGCCGGAAGTTGCAATCATGTCTCCTGGTTTAATTTTGCCTTCTCGCACAGCTTCATCCAGCGCTAAGGGAATGGAAGCAGCAGAAGTATTGCCGTAGTTAGCAAGATTGCTAATGACTTTTTCAGCAGGAATCTTTAAGCGTTGGGCGACGGCATCAAGAATTCGCTGATTGGCTTGATGTAAAAGCAACCAGTCAATTTGTTCAATGCTGATATTTGCGCGAAACATTGCTTTTTCCAGCACTTCCGGCACTTTTTGCACGGCAAAGCGATAAACTTCCTTGCCGTTCATGGTGATGGGGTGGTAAGTGCCAGCTTGGACGTTGATCCCAGGAACCAGTTCTTTAGGCTGTGCCGTGTAGGCTAGGCTGAGGGATTTGTGCTGGGTTCCATCACTGCGGAGTTCAAATCCCAGCAGGCGATCGCGATCGCTCGCCTGCATGACAATGGCACCAGCACCATCCCCAAATAACACGCAGGTTCCCCGATCTGACCAATCTACCCAGCGCGACAGAATATCAGCCCCAATTAGCAAGACATTTTGATAGACGCCGGTGCGGATAAACTGCGATGCCGTAACTAGACCAAAGACAAATCCAGAGCAAGCGGCTGTTAAATCAAAAGCTACCGCCCTAGATGCTCCCAGTTGAAACTGAATTGCTGAGGCACTCCCGAACAGATCATCGGCAGTTGAGGTTGCCAGAATAATTAAATCCAGGTCTTCTGGGGCGATCCCAGCCATTGCGATCGCTCTTTGTGCCGCGAGTGTGGCGATCGAACTTAAGGACTCCTCACCCGCTAGCCGTCGCTGACAAATCCCGGTGCGGCTGGCGATCCAATCATCGGAAGTATCTACCAGCTGAGTGAGTCCATGATTATCCAGAGAACCTGAGGGGATCGCAGAGCCGCTTCCGGTAATGGCGACGCCGACGCCTGTTTGTTGCAACATTGCTCTCCATGCTTGCTGGGGTCTTTAGGTATCAGCTATCAGCATTTTAGCTTTTAGCTAAATCGATTAATTCTAAACGATCGACGCTGGAATGTCACATTTTACACTTCATCCTTCATACTTGTTGCTATTCGCCGATTGCCGATTGTTTAGCACTGATATCTTGAGACTGAATTCGCTCCAGTACCTGGTTATCAACAGCTTCTTTCGCGATGCGAATCGCGTTGAAAATTGACGGAGCCTGGGAGCTACCGTGGCTAATAATGCAAATGCCTCCTACCCCTAACAACAAGCAACCGCCATGTTCCGCGTGGTCTACCCGCTGCTTTATTCGCCGCAAGTTTGGTTTCAACAGAGCCGTGCCGACTTGCCCGCGCAGTCCTTGAGGTAACTCTTCCTGGAGGATTTGCAATACTGCCTCGCCAACGGCTTCAGCAAATTTCAACAGAACATTCCCGGCAAAACCATCGCAAACGACCACATCAAAATTACCCGTCAGGACATCTCGCCCTTCGGCATTGCCAGTAAAGCAAATTTGCGAATTTTCTTGCAGCCTTTGGTAAGTGCGAACCGCTAGATCGTTCCCCTTACATTCTTCTTCACCAATGTTGAGCAACCCGACTTTAGGAACGTCTACACCCAGCACATACTGGCTGTAAATCGATCCCATCAGTGCGAACTGCTCCAAAAATTTAGGACGACAATCGACATTTGCGCCGACATCGAGAATTAGCACTGATTTACTAGCTACCATCGTTGGCAAAACTGCTCCGATGGCGGGGCGGTCGATCCCCCGAAGGCGTCCCAGTCGCAGCAGAGCAGATGCCATAGCGGCTCCTGAATGACCCGCTGACACTACTGCTTGGGCTTGTTTTTGTTTTACCAAATCCATTGCTACGTTGATCGAAGCCTTGGGCTTGCGTTTTAAACCACTTAGAGGCTCCTCGTGCATTTCAATTGTGCCCTCAGAAGGCACAATTTGAGGAAGATGAGAACTGGTGTGTTGCCCTAGGGAAGCTTCAATCTGATGAGGATCGCCCACCAGCAAAACCTCTACGTCTAATTCTTCCTGTGCCCTAAGCGCTCCAGCAACGATTTCGGCGGGGGCGTGGTCGCCACCCATAGCGTCAATTGCGATCCGTGCGCGAGTCGATCCCATTGATCAAAGTGATATAAACCTTAAAAATTCTACCAGTACCCGATGACTCGTGGAGAAACCGGGGCCAATCCGGGAGGATGAAACAGGACGCAGGAAGGATAAATAAAAGAATGTTGAAAAAAATGGTACTCCTAAATAGGTAAAGATAGAGAACTAGTTGTCCCACGGGAGAGTTTATCCATTTTCGCTTGCTCACCGATTACTCATTCCTTGTCCCTGCTTGTGCTTTACCTATACGCGAACTCCCGAAAAAATATCTTCATTCTGGCGGAAGCAATTTCCGCCTTGGGCTTTTTTTGTAGCTTGCACATCCGGCAGGCTCTTTGTTTAGTGAATAAAGGAAAGTGAGGAATGTTGCAATTATTTGGCTCTGGATTGGTAGCGCTGTGGATGAATATGGCTGGGGTAAAAACAACAGAGATAGATACTACCCAACTGGCTGCGTGGCGGGGAGTTCCTTTGTTTTCCCTATCGATGGCGACCGATCCGGTAGCTGAAAACACTATGCGGCAATATTTGAAGGGCTGGAGCGCTAAAGGCATGGGGGAGGCGGCTCAAGGGGTGTGGATTCAGTCGGGTTCTATGCCCTTGGCAACTCATCAGGGAAATATTCCCTTACCGGCAGCTTCTTTGACCAAGATTGCGACTTCTGCTGCTGCGTTGGAGACTTGGGGTCCAGGCCATCAGTTTGAAACCTCAATTGGCACGACCGGGCCTGTGAGAAATGGAGTTTTGCAGGGAGATTTGGTGATTAATGGCAGTGGCGATCCCTTTTTTGTGTGGGAAGAAGCGATCGCTCTGGGGAATGCTTTAAATAAACGGGGCATCCGCCGCATCAACGGCAATTTGGTGATTGTGGGCGATTTTTACATGAATTACCAATCCCACCCTTATATGGCGGGTCAGATGCTCAAACAAGCATTTAACCCCACCTCGTGGCCCAGAGATGCCCAATATCTATACAACTTAATGCCCCCAGGAACGCCAAAACCACAAATTGCGATCGCGGGTTCGGTCAAAGTTTCATCAATTGCAATTCCCAAGCAAATTTTGTTGTTGCGTCATCGCTCAATGTCCTTGGCACAAATCCTCAAGGAAATGAACATTTACAGCAACAACGACATGGCAGAGATGCTGGCAAAAGCCCTTGGGGGGGCATCCGCTGTCGCTCAGGTGGGGGCTACGTCTGCCGGTGTCCCCCAACAGGAAGTTCAGCTGGTAAATGGCTCTGGTTTGGGGGTAGAAAATCGCATCTCGCCCCGCGCTGTTTGTGGAATGCTGACGGCGATCGAAAGTTATTTACAACCCCATCAGCTTACGGTAGCCGACCTCTTCCCGATATCGGGACGCGATCGCCGGGGAACGATGGTATCTCGCCACATCCCTTCAGGCACGATTATCAAAACTGGCACCCTGCGCGATGTCAGCGCCCTTGCTGGGGTAATGCCGACACGCGATCGCGGTCTGGTTTGCTTTGCGATCATCAACCGGGGTGGTGATGTCGATGGTTTTAGAAAACAACAAGACCAAATACTTCAAAAACTGGTACAACGATGGGGCGTTCCCCCCACTCTACCAGCAGCGATTCTTCCTAGCACTGGGCGAGCTGATATTGCTGGATTTCTCGGTGACGCCAGTCGCAATGAAATTCTCTCAGATTTTCAAGCGCGACGATAATATCGCACAGTATTCATAATGATTCGTGAAGGCAAGATCCCCGACTTTCCAAGAAGTCGGGGATCTCAACCACTGGCATCTCACAACTCAAATAGGATTGCTATACCATTTTGGTTATTATGACCCTCGCTTACCGATTCAAGGAATAATTTCCGTCACCACCCGGCTACTACCACCGCTAGCACCACCGCCACCCGTGACAACAACCGTTTGACCTTGAAACTTACCGACTGCTCTGGAACCCGTCAGGTGCAGCGGCGGGTCAACTTGTTGATGATAAATTACATTGCCTTGAGCATCGAATTCTTCAGTTGGAATATTCCAAGTCACCTGATTGGCGTAAAGTTGGGATTTATTCCGGCTGCCAACGCCTTGGACGCCACCAACTAGACGAGCCACTTTTCCCTTCAGATCCACCTGACCCCGGTTCCCCGTCAGCGTCACTTGCTGCTGCTGATGCACCACTTTCACAGGTTGGTCTGATGTAACCATTTGTGTGTTTAAGTTCCAGGTAACAGAATTCCCAGCGATTTGCACTGGCGGCTCTAAAGAAGTCATTTGAACATTCTTTGTCAGCGTTGCCATCTTCGTTTTCAGGTTTACCTGACCAGAATCTCCTGCTGCTTGCTCTGTCACGCGATTGCCTGTGTAGCGGTCAATCTGGATGCGGCGATCGCCAACTACCATCTGCTGGGGAATTTGCCACACTAAATGTTCGGTTCTCATTTGTACCGCTGGGTCTTTCGATGTTGCGACAATTTGACCCAATAATTCCATATGCTGCGACCGACTAAAATATCGTCCTTCCTTCGCTGTTGCCACCATCTTTTGATGGGTGCCGACGAGATTTTGACGCACGATCACAACGTCTTCCTTTGGTCGCCACTCTAATTCATTCCCTTTTAAAACTGCCCCATTCCGAGGGTCTGTGGCAACAATCTGACCCTTCAGAAAGATTTTTTTACCATCCTCTTGAACTTCGCCACTATCTGCGGTGATTTGCATAATCATTTTTCCATCTTGGAACAAATCCCCGCTAGGATTTTGGATGCGAGCAGCTTTCTTATCTTTGGTATAAACTGCCTGCTTTGCCTTCACTTTCCACAAAGGTTGTCCCTTCTCATCTGCCTGATCCAGAGTCACATTTTGGAATACTAAACTCCCCTCAAAATCTGTCACGGAAGCAGTATCTTTCTGCAATTTTTTTTCCGTGCGTTTTTCAGTATTACAAGCACTAACTAAAAAAGTGAATAATAAAAAATAAATAGGCAAAAGAAATAATTTTTTGCGAGGAGCTACTTTTTTCATTTCTTTTGCCTATTTATGTCTTTATTTCTTAGGTTGCGTTATCTATCTTCTTGGTCATCCATAAAGCCAATGCCCGACAGTGGACGGTAAGTATAATTTTGTCTGGGCGTCTTTTGGATATCTTCTTTGATGCTATCCAGGTCAATGTATCGATCTGATACATTGATTAAACTATCGCTGGTCATGGAGCGCAAACTGACCACTTCCACTCGGACACCCCGATAGCTAACGGCATCCACAGCGTAAGCTAAATCCCCATCCCCGCTGACGAGAACAGCGGTATCGTAAGACCCCACTAAAGCCATCATATCGACAGCAATTTCCACATCCAAGTTGGCTTTTTTCGAGCCATCCGGCAGCTGTACCAAGTCTTTGGCAATGACTCGGTATCCATTGCGACGCATCCACAACAGAAAACCCTGTTGTTTTTCATTCGTGCGATCGACGCCGGTGTAAAAGAAAGAGCGTAACAAGCGAGATCCAGCGGTTAAGCGGCACAGCAACTTGGTGTAATCAATTTCTATACCGAGCTGTAGTGCTGCATAAAATAGATTTGATCCATCGATAAAAATGGCTACACGACCGCGATTTTCTAAAACCTGTTCTGGCGTAAATACAGAGTCGTTACTGCTGAAATTATTCAACATGATTGTTATGCCTCGATTTTTTTATGAAAAAAGCAATTAGCGATTTTGATGAACTTTTAGCTTTTGAGAGAGCGGTCTGTACCAGAGTTTTTACTTTTGTATGTATCAGCACCCGATGGTCAATCCGCCAACAGCCAACAGCTATTAGCTACTAAGACGAAACTCTTCAGGGGAGTTCCAGCCTTGGAAAAACAGGTCTGGCTTCACCTAAAGCTTGTCTTGCAGTTAGTGTTCCCCAAGTGGCATGAGCGGAAAACGCAGCCGAAACATCTATTAACGTTTTGTTATTAAAGTCAATTGAAAAACCTAGCTGTTGGTAAATGTCACTACTGATGGTAGGAATAATCGGTGATAGCAGATAAGCTGCTAGTCTAACAGATTCTAGAACCGCATACAGGACTTGTTCGACGGCCTGTTGTTGCCCTTGCTTATATAAAGTCCAAGGAGCTTGATCGTCAATAAATTTGTTGCTGGCTCGAATTAGAGTGAAAATATCTGCGATCGCATCACTAAACGCCAGAGATTCATAAGCTTGAGCAACGCGATCGCCTAAACTAAGGCCAATTGCTTTAATTGTGTTATCTGCGGGGATGTTTTCAGCTAAGCAGTCAGGCACGATGCCATTGCAATATTTCTTTGCCATGTTCATCGTCCGATTGAGTAAATTGCCCAGATCGTTTGCTAAGTCAGCATTGAGGATATTGATAAACCGAGTTTCGTTGAAATCTCCGTCTTGCCCAAATTCAATCTCCTTGAGAAAATAGTAACGAATAGCCTCAGCTCCGTAACGTTCGACTAAAGCGATGGGATCGATCGTATTACCAACCGTTTTACTGATCTTTCGCCCGTCTTTTGTCAGGAAGCCATGTCCAAATATTCGAGCGGGTAGCGGCAGATCCGCTGACATTAACATGGCAGGCCAATAGACCGCGTGAAACCGCAGAATGTCTTTACCAATCAGGTGCATATTAATCGGCCACCACTTGGATAAAGCATTCTCTAGCGTCGGTTCGCTATCTGGTTCAAGCAACGCCGTGACATAGCCCAGCAAGGCATCAAACCAGACATAGATGGTGTGGCTAGGATCGACGGGTATAGGGAAGCCCCAGTCTAAATTCACTCGCGAAATGGAGAAATCTTGAAGCCCCTGGCTGACAAAGCTCAAAACTTCATTGCGGCGAATTTCTGGCTGGATAAAATCTGGTTGCTGGCGATATAAGTCTTCCAGCTGGCTTTGGTACTTAGAGAGGCGAAAAAAGTAGTTTTGTTCATCCCGCCACTCGACTTCTTTGTTGGGGTGGAGGGGGCAGTGGTGTCCTTCTAGAAGGTCGCGTTCCTCTTTGAATTCCTCGCAAGAGACGCAATACCAGCCCTTTTGTTGCCCCAAATAAATGTCGTTTTTTTCCCAGACGCGCAGGAAAAACTCTTTAACAATGGCTTGATGGCGAGAGTTCGTCGTGCGGATAAACCGATCGTACTGGATATTGAGTTTTTGCCAAAGGACATCGAATCCAGCCGCAATTTCATCCGAGTGAGCTTGCGGTGAAAGCCCTTTGGTTTCTGCTGTGCGCTGAATTTTCTGCCCATGCTCATCCGTGCCGGTAATCAACAGCACAGGCTTTCCCCGGAGCCGTTCAAACCGAGCCACCACATCCGCCGCCATTGTTGTATAAGCGCTGCCAATGTGGGGTACGTCGTTCACATAATACAGTGGTGTAGTAATTGCAAATGAATTTTTACTTGTATGATTAGCACTCATAAATATAAAAAACAACCCCTTTCTTGCTTTTGATCATATACTTCGGGCTGCAATTTTGTATCTTTTCGTTATCTTGTCTTGAGAGTTCCACTTAGCTCCGGGAAATATAAGTATAAAATGTTACTTTTTCTTAACAAAATTAAAATCGTAAAAAATCTTTACCAGCGATTTCTACCCTGAGAGATTCGTATAGGTGAGGAAGTTACGTTAATAATTGTATTAAGAAAAGTTAAGTTATGGGGCGATCGATCGCATCTGCTCAACGAATAAAGTCCAGGCTTGGTAAAAAGTGGAGAATGAACTCAAGAGTCAAGATTCAGTCTACCTCTAGACTCTAGCCATTTATAATCAAGCCGATTGCCTGTTGACTGTAGCGATCGCGCTTCCTGCAAGAAAGCCTATAGAAAGCATGTCTTCAGATAACCCATTACAGATTTCTCGCTTGCTGATGAAGGCAATGGGAACGCAGATGTATATATACCATCAGGATCGCGTTCCTCAAGAAGGTGGCGTTTTAGTGGTGAGCAATCATCGCAGCGTCATGGATGCGCCAATCCTGATGGCAGCTTTAAATCGTCCGATTCGCTTTGCCTGTCATCACTACATGGGACAAGTGCCCGTGATGCGGGAGATTGTCAATCAACTGGGTTGTTTCCCTTTGGAGACGCCAGAACACCGCCAGCAAGATTTCTTTAACAAGGCAATCAGCCTGTTGCAGTCCCAGCAGGTGGTTGGGATATTTCCAGAAGGTGCCCAACCAATGGTAAGCCTAACCCAGCCGAATGAAATGAAAACCTT
This sequence comes from Trichocoleus sp. DQ-U1, assembly GCF_039961925.1. Classification (NCBI taxonomy): domain Bacteria; kingdom Bacillati; phylum Cyanobacteriota; class Cyanophyceae; order Leptolyngbyales; family Trichocoleusaceae; genus Trichocoleus; species Trichocoleus sp. DQ-U1. Next base: position 42,494 of record NZ_JAMPKB010000016.1, read on the forward strand.
TCATCGGGGATTTGCTCATTTAGCTTTGCGAGCGCCGGTGCAAAATTTGGCAATTTTACCCGTGGCGATCGCATCCCAGGAAGAAACCAATAACTCGGCAATCCCTCTGCGATTATTAAGTTTATTTGACCCTTCCGAACCCCTATTTAAACAGGCAGGCTGGCATCCGATGGTCGTTTACCGTCGATCTAGCATCCTAATTGGGCGTCCCTGTTGGATTACGTCTCAAGTGCGGGAACAATATCAAGGAAAACAAGCCAAAACTGCTGTTGCCAGTCTTATCAATTACTGTCAGGAAGAAATTGCTGGTTTACTTCGTCAAGTTTGGTATTAGTTCGCAAGGATGGGAGTCTGCCATAGAATAAGAATTAATACCTACGTCTACAGGTAGATGGCTTAAGGGTAGGCAAATGGGCAAAGTCCGCTCTCAGTATCCGTCGCCTTCAAGAATTTAGACTTGCCTAGTTTTTCACCCAAGTGTCTTGAGTCCTCGAATCGTTCGCATCCGCCCCAAAGAAAGCAATAAATTTTTGACCTGTTGTTTTTAAATGGACATTACGAAATGCCAGACGTAAAAAGCCATCCTTGTTTTCTCACCCCCAGGCTGTTTAATCCAGACTGCCCGCTGTTCGTGTTCCTCCCAGGCATGGATGGCACGGGTCAATTGTTGCGAGCGCAGACCGAGGGGTTAGAAGCAGCCTTTGATATCCGTTGTTTGGTCATCCCAGCCGATGACTTGACCAGCTGGGACGATCTAACCGATCAAGTGGTAGCGCTGATTGAAGCAGAAGTAGAAAAACAACCTAATCGGTCAGTTTATCTGTGCGGCGAGTCATTTGGGGGCTGTTTGGCGATGAAAGTAGCGTTGCGATCGCCCGAACTATTTGACCGAATTATTTTGATCAACCCCGCTTCTTCCTTTAATCAGCGACCTCTGCTAGCTTGGGGATCGCTGGTGAGCGGTTGGATACCGGAAGTCCTCTACCGAGTGGGATCGGTGTGGTTATTGCCGTTTTTAGCTCATTTAGAACGGGTTGCACCGCGCGATCGCCGCGCCCTTCTAGACGCTATCCACTCCGTACCCCCAAAAACTGTCCTTTGGCGACTGTCCCTCATCAGAGATTTTGATGTTGATGCTTCTCAATTACGTCGCATCACCCAACCTACCCTGGTGATTGCCGGAGGTACAGACCGACTACTGCCCTCTGTAAGTGAAGCTCAGCGCTTAGCTTCTTGCCTACCCGACGCGGAAATGGTCATACTGCCGAAGAGCGGTCATGCTTGTCTTTTAGAAGCTGATGTCAACCTCTACGCAATTATGAAAGCTGAAAATTTTTTAGAAAGTCGGGATAAAGTTTCCCTATTGGCGGTTTCTTAGCGAGCCGTCATTCAGCAGGAGATATGAATTGAATAAAAGCTTGTCATTTTGTACGCTGGGAACCGACCTCGTGTCTATTTGTTCTGCACATTAAGAGCCTGCTGTTTGAAGTCCAAAACTGAATACTCAAGCGGGTGTGATGGGTAGAGCGGCAGGAAAACTTATCCTAAAAACAATTCAGTTTCTCTACTTTGTGATGAGTCGTTTGCTTTTACCAAGGATTGCCAATCATTGTAAAAGCAGACCAGTAATAAGGATGGGAGAGGACTTGATTTCCGATTCCTAGCAATTGGGGTGGCAAAGAGATATCCCCATTGCGAGTCCGTAACTTTCCTCCCTCCAGTCTCACCTGCCCCTTGAGCATCGCCAACTGAGCTTGACGTAGCGCCTCTGCCTTAATCGGAGCTGTTTTTAATTCTTCGTAGAATTCTGCCATCAGTCCTAGAGTTCCCTCATCGCTGACGTACCACAAACTTGCCAACGCCGATTTCACTCCTGCTTGCACCGCTAATCCCGCAAAGCCCAACTCTGCCTGCTCATTCCCCACTGCTGTGCGACAAGCACTCAGCACTAATAGCTCTACTGGTGGGTTGTCCCAACCCAGTTCCCGCCACTGATCGAGTCGCAATTTGGTGTCCCATAACTGAATGTAGGAGTTGCTGGGAGAACCTGAATTAAACTCTCCGTGAGTTGCCAGGTGTACAATCTCAAACGGCTGTTGTTGACGCTGCGCCTTCAGATTCTTTAGCGTAAAATCCTCATTGAGAAAGGACTTGCCTTTCCACAGATAGGGGACGATTGCTGATAATTCCCTTGGTACTGCTGGTAAAGGATTTTTATCCGTAAATTTTGAGATGCCCATTGCCAAAACTTGAGCATTTTTCAAACTCTGGTAGTGAGTATCGGTGAGGCTAAGGCTGGGCATCAAACCAACGCTGTAGCGCTCAAGGATAAACCCTTTACCATCGTGGAGAGCAGCGATGGGGATCGTGCGTAGACCCTCGTCCATGAGGAAGACAAGATTTTGAATATCGAGTCTTTGCAGATCTTTCTCTAGCGGTGCTAGCAGCCATTGATACATCTGCTGAGAGGATGCTAGGTAGCCACGAGCGCTTTTAAGGTTGGTCACTTGCGTCTGGAATTGGTTAGCAAGTTTGAGAACTTTTTGGCGGGTTGCGCCTGTGACTCTTTTCCGAATCGGTTGTCTATCTGCCGTCACTAGTACGAGTTCCAGCTGATCTTGATAATTTTCCGTTTTTTGCGGTTCTAGGCTGTCAGGATTAATGGAATGATCAATTGAGGAAGATGGGCTTTTTGCCTCATTTGCTACCGCAGTTGTGGGAGTAAAAACAGCGTAAATGAGTGCCGCTTTGATACCGCTAGATGCTTCAATGCTTTGCAGGGTACTACGGGCATCGGAAAGGCTCCTTGTGGGGGTATCGCTTACGCCTAGATATTGTTCATATTCCTGGGTGAAGGGTTCGTCAATTTGAGCCAACGCAGAATCAACTTCAACCAAGGACTGACTGGTATTGGCCGGAGGGGAAAGCGAAGTAGTCTCCTGCGGTTGTGATGCTTCTTGCTGTGGGATTTCGACGGGCAGTGAGGGGGTTTGAGCAGGGATAAAATCGGGAGTAGGGCTGAAGGTGATGATTTTAATGTTGCCCTGGATGTAAGTGTCCGGCGGTACGGGTACTGAAAAGATTGTGGCAATCGTATTAGTTGCCCCACTGGTTATCGATCCAACTGTCCCGTTGATGGTGGCATTCCCAACGACGAAGGGAGTGGTCGTGCTGCCACTGTGACGGATGGTGATGTCACCGCCGTTGGTTCCACCAGCGGTCGAAATACTGGAATTTAGGCTATTGCGGTCTGTAAACGTGCCTGTAGCCCGAAAGAATTTACCAGCAGTGATATTAACAGTTCCGCCAGTGCCACTTCCCAGACTTTGGGCATTGATGGTACGGGTAGTAATGTTGCCGTTGTTAGCAGTTAAGGCGATCGCTCCCCCATTCCCACTCTGCGAGTAAGAAGACAACTTTTCGGTATCGATCGATCCCGTAGTGCTGTTGAGCGCGATCGCTCCCCCATTCCCACTCTGCGAGTAAGATTCTAGATTGCCGGTGGTGATGTCCCCGGTGGCAGAAAAGGTTATGGCACCCCCCGTAAAGGTTGTCGAGGCGTTAATGACCGATCCAGTGCTGATGCCTCCCGTTCCTGATATCAGCGTGATGTCGCCGCCTTTGCCAAAACCACTATAAGATCTTGCATTCAAATTGCTGGTGGTAATGTCGCCCTTGGCAGAAAAGTTGAGCGCCCCTGCATCGCCATACTGAGAGTCAGAATACACCTCTAAAAGTGAAATTTTTCCAGTATTACTCGTGAGGGTGATGCCACCCCCCGTGCCGAAACCATAAGTGCCAGAATCTAAAGTGCCAGTCGTGATGTCACCGCTGGTAGAAACAGCGATCGCTCCTCCATCGTTATCAACTGACCAAGATTCCACGTTACCTGTCGTAATATTGCCATTGGCTTCGAGGGTGACAAATCCCCCGTAGGCTTCAGAGGAGGTTGTATCTAAAAACCCGGTATTAATGGCTCCCTGGTCACTGTAGATAGAGACATCACCCCCATCGTTATCAACTGACCAAGATTCCACGTTACCTGTCGTAATATTGCCACTGGCTTCAAGGGTGACAAATCCCCCGTAGCCTTCAGAGGAAGTTGTATCTAACAACCCGGTACTAATGGCTCCCTGGTTACTGTAGATAGAGATATCACCTCCATCGTTATCAACTGACCAAGATTCCACCTTACTGGTGGTAATGTTGCCATTGGCTTCAAGCTCGATCGCGCCCCCAAAACCTTCTAAGGAAGTTGCATCTAACGCCCCAGTTTGGATAGTTCCCTGGTCACTGTAAAGATAAATATCACCAGCATCCCCACTGTTTGAGAAAGAGTTCAAGTCAGCGGTAGTAATGTTGCCTTTTGCATCAAATGCGATCGCGCCCCCATCACCACCCTTTGAATTTGATCGTACTTGTTGGGTGTCGATCGTTCCTGTATAGCTTGTCAGAGAAATTTTTCCCCCATTGCCATACCCATTTGAAAAAGCATGAATGTAGCTGGTGTTAATGTTGCTACCAGCGGTAAGGGTGATGTTTCCCGTAATGCCTGCACTCAGACCATAAGAGCCTGTGTTGAGGATACCAGTGGTAATGTTGCCCTGAGGGGCAAATAAGTTAATCGAACCCGCATCATTAGTCTGGGAGTAGGAGAATAAGTCTCCACTTGTGATGCTTCCCCCACTGCTAATAACGGTGATGTCACCCCCAATCCCAGAATCATAGGAGCGAGAATCTAGACTGCCCGTGGTAATGTTTCCATTGGCAAACAGGGCAATCTCTCCAGAAAAACCATAATCCGACCACGATTCCAAGTCTTTTGTTGTAATTTCTCCAAAAGCCGTCAGCGCGATCGCACCGCCATTGCCGTCAAAAGTGGTTGCGTCTAAGATGCCAGTATTAATGCTTCCTGCTTTGCTAGAGAGGACAATATCCCCGCCATCGTCTTCAACTGACCAAGATTTCAAATCACCAGTGGTAATATTGCCGAAAGCATTCAAGGCGATCGCGCCGCCGTTATCGCTATAAGCGCTAGTATCAAGCTTGCCTGAACTAGTATTGATACTGCCGAGGAAGCTGGTTAGCGTAATCTGACGACCGGAATTGATGATATTGCCAGTCGTGATATTTTGGTTGGCTAACAGGGTAAGCGTCGCGTTATCATCTCCGGCGAGAGTATAACCTGTCGTAGTTATAGAACCGGAACCTACAGGCGATCGCACGAGGACTGGATCGAAGAAGGTGGTGTTGCCAGCCAAAGTAATTGCACCGCTGCTATCTGCCCGTCCGATGATGATTTGAGAAAACCCATTTTCTAAGAAATTGAGTTCGCTGGTGTTGAGATTTAAGCGGTTGTCGTTGACAGTCCCGCCAATGGTAATACCCAAACTGGAAGTCAGAGGCCATAATTGAAGCGTACCGCTGCCCTTGATTTGCGGGGTGCCAGGATTCGTGGAGTCAATAAAATTAATTTCATTCGCGGTAAGAGTGATATTACCGCTACCCCCAATTCCAGTAGGATTAATGCCGCTGTCTTGTAAGAGAATGCCTGCTGCATCACTCGCACCAGTGCCATTTAGGGTAATCGCCCCTGTCCCAACAGATTCCACGACGCTTTCAGAGACAATAATAATCTCGTAGCTGTCGCTGCCCGTTCCCTTGACAGTGCCAGACAGATTAATATTTCCAGCTTGCGATCGCACTCTGCCGCTTCCATAAACAGCCGTTCCATCCTGACTTCCCGCCCCAGTGCCGCTGGTGCCTGTCAGGGTAAGATTCCCGCTATTGGATTGCACGATGCTGCCAATCGTGCCAATCGAAATGCCGTCATTGTTGAAACCCTTTCCGTTACTGGTACCGATTAGGGTAACGTTCCCCGCCCCAGTGGATGCTACATTGCTACCTGTAGAGACCTGAATTCCATGATTGGCAGCACCAGTTCCGTTACCAGTACCCTGAATATTAATATTTCCATCCACGGAACTCACTTTAGAGTTTTGGATGATTTCTATGCCGTCATTTGCATTTGTTCCACTTCCAGGCAAACCCGTTAGGGTAATCGTTCCGGTTCCGGTTGATTGCACTGCACTGTTGTTTTGAAGCGAAATCCCGTTGTTGGTAGTACCAGTAACACTAAGAAATCCTGTGCCCGTCAGGTTAATATTGCCGCCTTGGACATTAATAATGCTGTTGTTGAGCAGAATGCCATTGGTGTAGGTGGCATTTCCTCGACCAACTCCTGTAAGATTGCCGCCGTTTGTACTAATCGTGGCATTGGTGAGGGCGATCGCGCCGCTTCCGTTAGTGTCATTATCAGCAAAAAGATTGACATTCAGCTTGCCGCTACTGGAAGCGATCGCGCCATTTAGAATAATGTTGTTGTTAGCTTGTAAAGTAAGCGCGGCATCTCCCCCAGATGTCTTGCTAATAAAAGCATTGCTATTTTGAGTAATATTTCCGGCACCTGGAGAACCAGAAGCAGTTGCCGTGTCGAGGATGACGCTAGTGCCTGTATTCAGGGCAGCATTAATATTAACAACATCCACCGTATTCGTGCCAATCGCACCACCGCCACTATTCACAATCGTGATATCGGTCGGGTCAATCAGCCAAGTACCACCGAGTCCCTGAGGCGCACTTGCATCCGGCGTACTGGTGAGATTGAGAAACTGTTTGCTAGAAGTTTCAATCAACCCACCATTTCCAGAATAAATGCCTCCCCTTGCCGTTAGTGTCCCGTAAATGCTAGCTGTATCATCTGCAAAAACAATGACTTTTCCACCATTCCCGTTGTGCAGTGCGTCGGCAGAAATCACCGAGTCGCTGCTAACCAATGTTTGTAAGGCATTTGGCACTTTGCCTTGACCCTGATAATCACCGCCAATCAGTACCGCACCGCCGCCATTGGTGCCCGAAGCGTTAATATTGCCACTAATGACACTCGCTTGGTTGCCCAAGACATAGACAGTGCCTCCGGTTTGACCCGATACATTCAGGGTGCCAGAAGCAATCGCAGTACCCGGTTGTGTGCCAATCTCAGCACTAGAAGCAGTCAACCGTACCGTGCCATCGCTATTGACGGTTAATCCCGTGGCATTCGCGAGATTTCCGCCCGTTAGCAGCGAAGGGAGGGATAAAGGAGTAAAGGGTAGCGTGGCTGTATTTGAGGTAGGTAGCGGTTGAACTTCTAAACTTAGAGGGCTGCCGGGTAGACTCAGCCGCACTAATTTCTCACCCGGTACACCGACTACAGCAATTTGCCCCCCAGTCGCCCTCATCTGCCCCGTAGTAACTGCCGTGCCACCTAACAGGGTTAAATTCCCCGATACTGCCAAATTCCCCGCATTGATAATGCTTCCAGGTTGAGGAGTGTTAAAAATAAACTGGTTGGGCGTTCCGACCAATGTAGCGTAGTCATTCGCCCCAATTGCATTAAACCAATTGCTGCCAAAACCGATACCTGTGGCAGTGGTGACGGTAAATGAAGCAGGAACATTTAGGCTGGCATGAGAACTGAAGATAATCCCCGCTGGATTCATCAAGAACAGGTTAGAGTTTCCTCCCGTGACTTGGATTAATCCATTGATATAAGAAGCATTCCCACCTGTAACCCGCCCTAAGATATTTTGAATATTAGGGTTAGAAAGAAAGTTCGCAATTTCCCCAGAATTTAATCCTAGCTGCTCAAAGCTATGAAAAAGATTTGCTTGATCTTTTGAAAGCGTGCCGCCACTAATGTTAAAACGGTTCCCCTCTGGAGTAACAATTGTGCCGGTGCCGTCAGCCGCTGGGGTAATCGGCTGTGCTTGTACTGGTTGAAGCGAGTTAGCGATCGCTGTTAGTGAAAACACTACCAGTAACAGCCTTATATTTCTAACGGCTGACATATTTATGCACTTACCCTGTTGTCAATATCCCTAAAGTAACATTGACAGATTCAACGTGTTAGGAATGCTTTTATTTGTTTTAGCTCCTAAGAGCGATCGCCATCTGTAAATAAATAAAATTGTCTGGCTTCCAGACGGCTCAATATTGGGAAGCCAAACAATTTTGTATCTTCTCTATTCTATTGATTGTGCTGATTATGCGATCGCGGGTTTGAATCCCCGCTCGCCTATCAACAATTTTTAACGGAAGTTGCCTGGATTCAGTCGAGGATTGGCTCGATTCGAGCGCATAGGCACTCCGCCTTTCAACTGGGTGCCGGTGCCACCATCAGCTCGATCTAAGAAAGGTCGCAAGTTAACGCTTTGTGACCTACGGCTGGAGCGGTTGGTGGTTCCGCCGAGGGAAGATAAGCCCAAGTTTAAGAGATCGTTGAGCATCTGAGCATCCCGACCCCCAACAAAGGTATTGACGCCCTCTGTCACCTGTCCGCTGTCAGCAATGCTGATATTTTGGAAAACGCGATCGCGGATTAACTGCGGATTTTCACCGGGAGGTACAGTCAGGACAATCCGACAGTCTGGATTTTTCTGAGTCGTGATGCAAACAACGTTGTAGTTATTTTCCACCGATGCCCGCATTTCCTGAAGACCATCGGGTCGATAAGATTCTAATCTGCGACTAATTTCGTTACAACGTCTCTCCGCAGTCCAACCACCGCCTAAAGGACTGGGAGTTGCCCAAGCATAAGCTTGATCGGGTTGACTTTTCGGGTGATACATCACCATATACTGACTGTTCGTTAGCTGGCAGGTAAACCGTGGCTTGTTAGCAGTTGTACTATTCTCTGATTCCGTTCCTGGGCTAGTGGTGCTATCTGGACTCCCATCGGTGTCTACCACAACATCCCCGTCCGAGGTCTGAGTATTCTCATCTTCTACACCCGGCAGTTGCGCTTGCTGAACAGAACCTGCAAAGGCGATACCGCTATTCAGTAGCATTGCTACACCAGCAGATAAAGCCACACTTTTGACCACTAAGGACTTTGCTTCAAACGCGAACCTAGACAGATGTGGTGACATATCAACAATCCTCCTGTATATTTTTTGACTATCGTTAGCATCATTTGAATTAAATGAGCTAATTTCATAAATCTTTATAAATCGGTCTTCGTAGCGTATACTACGAAAGCACGACTAGAATCCCCCGCTTCCCTGGTAGGAATAAGGGTAAGAAGTCAGGAAAATAGAGCGTGTTTTTTGAAAATTGTCAATCAGTGGGTACTGTTTATCGTGTATCCAATGTTGCACAACATACCCCCCTAGATGCCATAGTGACGGGAAAACCGAAGCAAAGTTCCCGCAGAACCCTTAAATCATTCAAAAGGAGAAAACAATGTTGTTGGAGGCACAAAAGCCGCTGACAGTTCCCAGACATTTCCTGGAACCGCCTGCGTCCCTAAGCCCAACGCTACTCATGTTTCTAGCCGCCGTAGCGATGGTTGTGCTATCAAACTTTGGTTATTGGCTCTGGGAGTGGCCTCACTGGTGTTGCTTTATCACAAACACGATCGCCTTGCACATTTGTGGAACGGTGATTCATGATGCTTGTCATAATTCTGCCCATCGTAACCGAGTCATCAATGCCATCCTGGGACATGGCAGTGCGCTGATGTTAGTCTTTGCCTTCCCAGTATTTACTAGGGTTCATTTGCAGCATCATGCCCATGTCAATGACCCGGAAAACGATCCAGATCATTACGTTTCTACTGGCGGACCCCTGTGGTTAATTCCGGTGCGGTTTTTATACCACGAAGTATTTTTCTTTAAACGGCAGCTGTGGCGAAAATATGAACTTTTAGAATGGTTCTTAAGCCGCTTGTTTGTGGGGACGATTTTCTATATTTCAATTCAGTACCACTTCTTAGGCTACATTCTCAATTTTTGGTTTATCCCGTCTGCCCTAGTAGGATTGGCGCTGGGATTGTTTTTTGATTATCTGCCGCATCGCCCGCATCAAGAACGCGATCGCTGGAAGAATGCCAGAGTTTACCCCAACCCCATCCTCAATTTGCTGATCATGGGGCAAAATTACCACCTCATTCATCATTTGTGGCCTTCCATCCCCTGGTATCACTACCAGAATGCTTATTACGCCACCAAGCCCCTCTTAGATGAAAAAGGCTGTTATCAAACTCTGGGAATCTGGCAAGGAAAAAATTTCTGGAGCTTTTTATATGACGTTTTTTTAGGCATCCATTTTCACAACAAATCACCTAAAAACCTAGAAAATAGCTAATAAATGTCATTAGTGATTCGTCAATGACTAGGGACGAATCACTAATGACAAAAAACCTCAGCGATGAAACGACTGAATCGTTGACTGCGAGGATAAGCTAACCTGAGACAAACTCCAATCCGGTCTTAGGCTTTTAGCTCCCCGCAGATAAGGATGGTAAATCGGTGGATGGGAAGCTGGCAAATTGACGTGAATTAAGAAGCGGATGCAACGCTCCAGCCCTCCCTCCACGTGCATTTGCTGAACATCAAGCAGAGGGACATTGTCCCAGTGGGGACGAGAGCGAGCGATCGCAGCGGGAAAGATCGCATCTAGATCCCGCGTTACCGAGAACGTGGCACTAATAATTAGATCGGGATGTAGTTGATTGTGTACTTCTAATTCATCGAGTAGTTCCGCTACCACTTCTCGAATTGCCTCAGCCGTGTTTTGTGAGGCAGTTGTTGCCCCGCGAATCGCTCGAACTCGCCACTCCACGCAAGCATCCTCCATTTTATAATTGGGATTTTGAATTTTAGATTTTGGATTTCAGAATCATCTATAATCTAAAATCTAAACTTCATACTAGGGTCGGTAAAGCCACAACGGCTGACCACTGGTAGAAAGTTCAAATTCTAACCAGTCTATCCCAGCTGATAGACTAGATGCCCCTTGAACTCTGCTTGATACCACACGATTCCAGAAAGGTTTGCGTTCTTCCAGGGTGTAACACTTCGTTTTTTCGGGATCGAGACCGACCAGTTCCGCAGCCCAACGGCGGGCATCTTCCTCAGTGCCGAGCCGGTCAACAACCCCCAGTTCTAACGCTTGTTGACCTGTGAAAATGCGACCATCGGCAAAACTTTTAACCGTTTCGGTTGTCAGCTTCCGAGCCTCAGCAACCGTTTGCACAAATTGCTGATAACTGACGTCAATCAGGTCTTGGAGAATATTCTTTTCCGGCTCGGTGAGTTCCCGGTCAAAAGCCAGAATATCTTTATAAGGACCCGATTTGATCACCTTGAAAGAAACGCCAATCTTTTCTAGCAAGCGCTCCAGGTTGTTTCCCCGGAGAATTACACCGATACTGCCGGTAATTGTGCCTGGGTTGGAAACAATGTGTTCGGCTCCCATCCCAATGTATACTCCCCCAGATGCGGAGATATTGCCAAAGCTGGCAACAATTTTCACCTTTTTTTGCAGGCGAGTCAGGGCTTCATAGATTTCTTGAGAATCCCCAACCGTACCCCCAGGACTATCAATGCGTAGCAGTAAAGCTGGAAACTTTCGTTCTTCAACCGTTTTCAGGCTTTCTAGAACTTGTTTTCGGGTAGTACTGCCAATCGCACCAGTCACTTCAATCCGAGCAATTTGTTTACGAAACTTAGGCTGAAAAGGCCAGATCATGAGCAGGCAAGCGATGAATCGTGAATGAATGAGCGAATTAGAGAAGGAAGCAAATCCTGCAAAACAGTAAGTGTTTCCCTAGGAATGCTGGCTCTTTCTCTAGTTTGCACGATCCGCATCGGTTTCGTTGGGTTGCGGGTGAAGCCTGAAAGCTTATCAGAAAAAAGGTTTTCCCTAGCTCCCCGAATTTAACAGGTACTTACAAGTAAAAACTTACCCTTTTGTCGGCATCCCCACAATTTGCCAAAACGCCTTAACAGAACTACATATTAAGTACAATTAAGTAAATAAACGCGCAACCAGCCAGAATAAAGAGCAAGAAACTGGAAAAATTTTTGATAAATCCGGTGGCGACTTCTGGAAGGGCAGCTCGTGATGACCTGCTTCAAGAGTGCTGATTTGGCTCTGTTATGTACGCCCACAAAGAACTTTTATGCAGCTAAAACTCACAGAATCCAAAATTCCGTTGGCACCCTTGCTGCTGATTGCCCCCTTTTTCTTGTGGGGAACGGCGATGGTGGCAATGAAGGGTGTTATCCCAAACACGACGCCCCTGTTTATGGCTGGTGTCCGGTTGGTGCCTGCCGGGGTATTGGTATTAGTTGCTGCCTTTTTGATGGGGAAACCTCAACCGAAAGGCGTTCGGGCGTGGCTGTGGATTAGTTTGTTTGCTTTGGTTGATGGCGCTTTGTTTCAAGGCTTTTTAGCCTTTGGATTAGTGCGAACGGGTGCCGGGTTGGGTTCGGTGATGATAGACTCTCAACCCCTGGCAGTGGCTTTGCTGTCCTGTTGGTTGTTTGGAGAAACCATTGGGCTGTGGGGCTGGCTGGGCTTGGCATTGGGAGTGCTGGGGATTAGTTTGATTGGCTTGCCGGATGATTGGATTATCAATCTCTTCCACGGCAACGCGATCGCTGGCTCGTTTAGCTTCACGCACTTGTTTGAGAGCGGGGAATGGCTGATGCTGCTGGCGGCGCTGTCGATGGCTGTCGGAACAGTGCTGATTCGTTTCGTTTGCCAGTATGCCGATCCGGTGGTGGCGACTGGCTGGCACATGATTTTGGGCGGCTTGCCTTTGTTTGCACTCTCCCAAGTGTGGGAATCAGACCAGTGGGTGCATCTAAATACGTCTGGCTGGATAGCATTGAGCTACGCAGCCGTATTTGGCAGCGCGATCGCCTATGGTTTATTCTTCTACTTTGCCTCTAGCGGCAATCTCACCAGTCTTAGTTCCCTCACCTTTTTGACACCCGTGTTTGCCCTCTTTTTTGGCAATCTACTTTTGGCTGAAGTTCTCAGCCCTCTTCAATGGCTGGGAGTGAGTCTAACCCTTGCCAGTATCTATCTAATTAATCAGCGCGAGAAGATAGCCGAACAAGTGCGTTTGCAAAGCCTGCGCTTCGGGCAACCCTCTACATCTGTTGAAACCAGGGTGACACAAGAAGAAAGCAAAACCGAGCAAATTTCTCTCTTAGAGCCATCCGAGCCATTACCCTATCAATCACTGCCAATACAAGCGAAAGAATCCGAAACCGAGATTTGGCAAAATCGGTAGAAATGAATAGGATGACAGACAAGTTAGCCGCTAAGATTTGAGAGCGAGTTGAAACTTTCTGTTATGATCAGCCCAATATTCACACTTGCTCCCAGAGCCGCTCGCCCAAAACATAGGGATGAATTGCTCGCTAACTATTTAGAACGAATAACTTCATGCTGGTACTAGAAGCTAAGCAGAAAATTATCAGCAAAGGATCTTGTCTGGTTGTATTCACTTAGACAGGTTTCCCAAAACTATGTTCTACCGCTCCACATGGCTTCTAGTTACCTGGATTATCTGTCTGGGCTTTATCCCCAGTTCGGGTGAGAATTCCACAGGATTGCCGTCAGCGATCGCCACTTCTTCCCCCAGTTTACCCGTCTCCCTAGAACTGGCTCAGGCGAGTTCCCCAAACCTTAAAAACGATTTGCCTATCCTCCAAGTAGGCTCTCAAGGCTTTGAAGTTGCAGAACTGCAAAAGTCACTAAAGCGTTTGGGGCACTACAACGGGCCAGTAGATGGCGTTTATGGGCGAACGACAGCCGTTGCCGTCTCTAAATTTCAAACATCTGTCGGGTTAACGCCTGACGGAGTTGCTGGTTCCACGACTCAAGAGCGTCTTCAGGCAGCCGAAACCGCAAAATCTTCACCGGCTCCCACCCCAAAACCCAAGGCGGCTAAACCGAGTTCTGAAGGGAATCGCCTCTGGTGGTTATTAGGTTTAGCAGCAGCATCAGCTGGGGTCGGATTAGGAGTTTACTTCTTGCTGAAATGGTTAGGCAACCTCAACAGAGAGGAAGAGCCGGAGTCTGGATCTGAGGAATCGGATGAAAGCCGCTACGAAGACCCTAAAGATGCCAATCATCCCGCAGATATCCATTCTCACCCGATAGAAAATGACAATGGCAATAACGGCTATCATGCCTCTGCTTTGACCCTTTCAGAAACAAGCAATTTAGAAAAAAGCAATTTAGACGGGAGAACAACCGCACAAAAGCCAATAGAAGCAGTTAGCGAAGCGAAGCCGTTAGCACGGCTGCGAAGCAACGAGGCAAAAGCGATGGGAGAAACCACTCGCCTCCCCAAAATTGATATTGTTAATGAATTAATTAAAGATTTACAGGGAGCCGATCCGACAAAACGACGCAAGGCGATCTGGGAACTGGCACAATGCGGCGACTCCAGAGCAATTCAGCCCTTGGTGGATTTGATGATCGACTCGGATTCTCAGCAGCGCGGCTTAATCTTAGAGGCGCTGTCGCAAATCGGCACCCGCACCCTCAAACCGATGAACCGGGCACTCGCGATCTCGTTGCAAGATGAAAACCCTGATGTTCGCAAAAATGCAATTCGGGATTTGACAAGAATTTATGACACGATCGGTCAAGTCAGCAATTTATTGCGTCACGCTGCTGAAGATCGGGATTCCGAGGTTCAGGAAACAGCGCGGTGGGCGATAGGGCAGTTAAATCGGCTTCGCTTGAATCCTGGTACGGATAATAATTTGCCCGCTTTGCCAAATTCCCAAAATTCTTCTAATCATCCGTCAGAGGAATCAGAAAACCGCTAAATCAGCGTCTTTACAAGAGTTTGAATTTATTGTTTATCGTTTAGAGTCCAAAAGTTGTCCATCTTGCATCGTCCATTGAAACTGTTGTTGCTCTCAACCTCGGTGGGCGCTCTCGGCACAGGGTTGGGGGGTGGCGTAGAACTAACCCTGCTCAACGTTGCCCAAGAGCTGCTCCGGCGGGGACATACCCTCAAAATTGTGGCTCCCCAAGGTTCTGTGCTGGGAGATATTCCAATTATCGAAATTGCTGGAGAACTCCAGACAACGGCTCAGACTCAAGGACGGAGTGCCCCGATTGTCATGCCGGAGAATTCTGTGCTGGGCAATATGTGGGATTATGCGCGGCAAGTCCAAGCTGACTACGATCTGATTTTCAACATTGCCTATGATTGGCTACCGTTCTATCTAACGCCATTTTTTAATCGAGCGATCGCCCATTTCGTGAGTATGGGTTCTCTCTCGACCGCGATGGATCGCATCGTGGAACAGATTGCCGGTCAGTTTCCCGGTACGGTTGGCGTCTACACATTGACACAGGCAGAAACTTTTCCTAGTCCGTCGCAGTATCGGATTCTGGGAAGCGGTCTGGATTTATCGCTTTATCAATTTTCCCCAGAACCTTCCTCCGCCTTGGCTTGGGTAGGTCGGATTGCCCCAGAAAAAGGTCTAGAGGATGCCGTTGCCGCTGCCAAAATTACCGGCATTCCCCTAAAAATTCTTGGCAAAATGCAAGACGATGCATATTGGAAGCAGATTTGTCAAGATTATCCCGATGCTCCTGTAGAATATGCAGGATTTTTCTCCACATCCGAACTGCAACAGCATTTAGGCAATTGTCGGGCGTTGTTGATGACACCTCGCTGGGTGGAAGCGTTTGGCAATGTGGTGATTGAGGCGCTTGCGTGTGGAGTGCCGGTGATTTCTTATTCCAGAGGTGGCCCGACTGAAATTATTCAGGATGGGAAGACGGGCTTTTTGGTGGAGCCGGATAGCGTGGCGGGATTGGTCGAGGCCATCGGACGCATCGATCAACTTGACCGCTATACTTGCCGCCAACAAGCCGAAGCGGAATATTCCCTGGAAGCACTGGGCGATCGCATGGAAGAATGGTTTCGGGATATCTTGCAAAATTAAAACTTAAACCAGAAGAATTTTGGATTTTTCCGCGTACCAACTACCCCCGCCTTTACAAACTGGCGACTTGCTGCGAGTCATTGCTCCCAGCGGTGCCTTGCGAGAACAGGAAGCGTTCCACAAAGGTGTGGAAATATGGCGATCGCGCGGCTATCAAGTCGAAATTAGTAGCGGTGTTGAGGAACGATGGGGCTACCTTGCGGGTAGCGATGAAAGCCGCCGCGAAAACCTCGCAGACGCTTGGCAAAACCCTGACTGCAAAGGCATTCTCTGTGCTAGAGGCGGTTACGGGAGCGCCCGCTTACTAGAAAATTGGTCTTGGCAGGGTGCGGAACAAAAAATAGTAGATTTTTTACACCGGACTCCCAAATGGCTAATCGGCTTTTCTGATGCCACTGGCTTGCTGTGGAGCCTTGGTAAAGTTGGCATTGCAGGGGTTCATGGCCCGTTGCTAACTACCCTGGCCACAGAGCCAGAGTGGTCGATTCAGCGGCTGTTCGATTGCGTAGAAGGTCGCCCTCTAGAACCCTTAAAAGGAGTCGGCTGGGGCAGCGGTAAGGTCAGCGGCATCTTAATCCCCGGCAATCTGACGGTAGCCACGCATTTTCTGAACACGCCCGTACAGCCCCAGCTAGCGGGCGTCATTCTCGCCTTGGAAGATGTGACTGAGGCTCCCTACCGCATTGACCGAATGTTAACGCAGTGGCGGATGATAGGGGCTTTTCGGGAAGTCAAAGGGATTGCGTTGGGGCGCTTTAGCCGCTGCGAAGCTCCGCCGAACATTTCTAGCTTGACGGTGGAAGAAGTATTGCGCGATCGCTTGGGGAATCTTGGCATTCCCATTGTCTCCGATCTCCCCTTTGGTCACGATGGCCCTAATGCAGCTTTACCCTTGGGAATCCCCGCTGAGTTAGATGCAGATCGCGGCAGTTTGAGTTTTTCCTCTACCGAGCAATAATACTTAGGTACTTCTAGATTGCATCAGTTGAGCAGGCATTTCAAACCGGCTTTACAAGTTTGAGGTGCCTGGACTCTGGGAACTATGGATGGATATCATCTGTCCAAACAGAAGGAAGCAGTTCTTGTTTATAGGAAAACGGGTCTACCATGATGGGTCGTAAGTTTATTAATAGGGTTGCGGCAAGTGTCGCGATCGCCGGGATGATGTTTACGGGGATCTCCGATATCGCTGGAGCAGCAACCGCACTAAAAAATGGTGAAAACGTTAACGGGTTCATCCGTACTAACTCTCCCACCTTCACCTTTAAAAACCAATCTCTAAGGGGTACTCCTGTCCAGAAAGCCTATGGTGAGGAATTCCTGATTAATGCTAAGCAAGGTGATGCAATCGTTGCCGCTGTTGATGTAGAAGACGGTAGTACTCTTTTGCCTATTCTAGTTCTAGTTTCCTCACAGAGTGGGGCGCAGGTTGCCTACGATGACCGATCGGGTTTGGTGAGGTATCGAGTGCCAACGACTGGAGAATATAAACTTCGCGTGTTGGGTAAGAACAACACTAGGGGGAGATACACGCTTTCAATTTCTGGGATTAGCCAGACAACAACTTCCCAAAATCCACCGGCTCAAACTCCCGCGGGTCAAAAAGATGCGCGACAAAAATTTCTAGAAGATGAATATGGATTGAGAGTCCTAGAAAATTGTCCGGCGGTAAGGAGTAATGTTGTTGTTGTCACCTTCCCCGAATACGGTCAAAACTATACCTACTGCGCTAATCCTAACCGCAATATCAAGGCAGGCGAATATCGTTACGACGTTAGCAGCAATGATATCAAGCCAGGGGGTGCTGTTGCCCAAAATCCACCGGCTCAAACCCCAGCTCAAAATGACCCCCGGAAACAAGCTCTGCTCAATGAGTATGGGTTGAGGGTTCTGGATACCTGTCCGGAAGTAAAAACTTCTTTGGTTGTTGTCACGTTTACCGAATACGGTCAAACGTACAATTACTGCGCCAATCCTAACCGCCTTGTCAAAGCAGGAGCGTACACCTTTGACATTAGCAGTGGTGACTTAAAGCCGAAAACAACGACTTCCCAAAATCCGACTCAACCTACAGCTAACGATCAAAGAAGCCAACTGCTGCGAAATGAGTATGGCTTGACGGTTTTGGATAGTTGTCCTCCGGCAAAGAATTCTTTGGTGGTCGTGAACTTTACCGAAGCGGGTCAAACCTACACTTACTGCGCCAATCCCAACCGCGTTTTCAAGGCGGGGGAATACACCTATAACCCCACCACCCGCAACTTAGATACGGCTAAGAAACCGACGCGATGCACCGTTGAAATTAGTGGCATCTGCATTGTCAAATAACGTCAATAGGTAGTTAAAAAAGCACGCAACAGAAAAACCCGGTTGATTCAAGAAGCCGGGTTTTTCGCGTGTCGGAGAGTCACTCAGGCTCGCTGACTACTACTAGGGAAACGCACATTCCATGTCTCTAGGAGTTGATACCCTATCTAGAAGGGTTTAGCGTGGATTGCCTCTCTCATGGCGGGCAAACTCAAGAGAAGCGATCGCAAAACTAAACTTGGGGAATCCGACAATGATAAGCTAAACAAATGCCTTTAAATAAGTCTTTAGGTGAAGTGTAAATGACCGTTGCAACCCAAGTTCCGTATCTGCTGAGGGCAGCCCGTGGTGAAGTTTTAGACCGTCCGCCAGTGTGGATGATGCGGCAAGCGGGTAGATATATGAAAGCTTATCGAGATTTAAGAGATAAGTATCCTGCGTTTCGCGATCGCTCGGAAAAAGTAGAACTGGCAATCGAAATCTCCTTACAGCCGTTTCGCGCCTTTGAGCCAGATGGGGTAATTTTATTTTCTGATATTTTAACTCCGTTGCCGGGACTTGGCATTCCCTTTGATATCATCGAAAGCCGAGGACCAGTCATCGATCCGCCCATCCGCAGCCAAGAGCAAATTGATAAACTGCATCCTCTAGAACCTGGGGAATCGCTGCCTTTTATCGGGGAAATTTTGCAAACATTACGCCAAGAAGTCGGCAACAAAGCAACTGTCTTGGGTTTTGTGGGTGCCCCTTGGACGCTGGCAGCGTATGCGATTGAGGGCAAAAGCTCGAAAGACTACGCAATTATTAAAAGTATGGCTTTTTCAGAGCCAACGATGCTGCATCAATTTTTGGGTAAATTGGCAGATGCGATCGCAACTTACGTCCGCTACCAAATTGATAGCGGTGCCCAAGTCATTCAAATGTTCGATTCTTGGGCAGGACAACTGAGTCCGCAAGATTACGAGACATTTGCTCTACCGTATCAGCAGCGAGTTTTCAACCAGGTAAAACAGACGCATCCGGATACTCCCCTGATTCTCTACATCAATGGTAGTGCAGGCATTCTGGAGAGGATGGCACAATCCGGCGCGGATATCGTCAGCGTAGATTGGACGGTAGACATGGCAGAGGCAAGGACAAGACTTGGCTCAAACATCGGTGTACAGGGAAATATGGACCCCTGTGCCTTATTTGGCTCAAAAGAGTTCATCCGCGATCGCATTTATGACACGATCCGCAAAGCCGGAAACAAAGGTCATATCATGAATCTCGGTCATGGTGTTTTACCCAGTACCCCCGAAGAAAACGTAGCTTTCTTCTTTGAAACTGCCAAATCAGTCAAAAATCATTAGTCATTAGTCATTGAACTAAAGACGAATCATTCTTGACTAAGGACGAATGACCAACCCTTATGAACCCCAAGCGGATTTTGGTAACTGGTGCGAGTGGCTGCATTGGTCACTACATTAGCGAAAGCCTGATTCAAGAAACCGAACACGAGCTGTATCTGTTAGTCAGAAATCCAGACAAACTGCAAATTGACTACCAATCTCGACCGGGAATCACCGTTGTAAAAGCTGATTTGCGAGACATTGAACGAGTGGGAAATCTACTCAAGACAATCGATGTCGCGATCTTAGCTGCAACCGCTTGGGGCGGCTCCCAAGCGGTATTTGACGTGAATGTGATTAAAACCATCCGGTTGCTAAACTTGCTCGACCCCGCAGTTTGCGAACAAGTCATTTACTTTTCTACTGCTAGCATCCTCGGACGCGACAACGAATTATTGAAAGAAGCGGGAGAACTAGGGACAGACTACATCCGTTCTAAGTATGACTGTTTGCAGCGCTTATCGAAATTAGCGATCGCACCCCGCATCACTACCCTCTTTCCGACCTTGGTTCTCGGAGGAGATGCCAACAAACCCTACTCCCATCTTTCTTCAGGATTGCCAGGGGTGGCAAAGTTGATTGACCTGATTCGCTTTTTTAAAGCTGACGGCAGTTTCCACTATATGCACGGGCGAGATATTGCCCAAGTGGTACGATTCCTGATCGAACATCCTCCTGGCCCCTCGGAACCTCGACAGCTGGTTTTGGGTCAAGCACCCATAACGGTCAACGAAGCCGTAGAAGAAGTTTGTGCTTATTTAGACAAGAAAATTTATTTTCGCGTGCCCCTGTCTCCCTGGCTAGCTGATTTCTTCATCCTCTTGTTCCGAATTCAGATGGCACCTTGGGATCGGTTCTGCTTGCGCTACCGTCATTTTACCTACCAAGATCCCGTCAATCCTGCTACCCTGGGTCTGCCGAATTACTGTGCCACATTCAGCGATGTGCTGAAAATAAGCGGAGTTCAAAAAAGCAGCTGACAGCTAAGAACGAGTAGAAATTAGATTTAAAAGGTTGTTTTAACGCAAAGGTACGCAGAGGTTAGTGCAAAGGTACGCCAAGGAGGTTAGAGGCTGTCTTCAGAAGAATTTCTTAGACATATCAAGACCTCTTACTGATTTTCTACGTACCTTTACGTCACCCTTGGCGGACCTTTGCGTTAAAAAAGCTATCAGAGTTAACCTAAGCTTGCCAGATTCAGCTAGGCTCGTGTGCTATGTATTAGCTAATAGCTGAAATTTAAAAAGGTGTGAGGTTTTAAATTCAATGAAAGTTTTATTAGTTTATCCCCTGTTTCCTAAAACTTTTTGGTCTTACGAAAAAATTCTGGAATTAGTCAATCGCAAGGTTTTATTGCCGCCGCTGGGTTTAGTCACCGTGGCGGCAATTTTGCCTCAAGAGTGGGAATTCAAGCTGGTCGATCGAAATATCCGCACCGTTACAGAACAAGAGTGGGAATGGGCAGATGTTGTCATTCTCTCGGCAATGATTGTTCAGAAAGAGGATTTACTTGATCAAATCAAGGAAGCCAAGCGGCGCGGCAAACTGGTAGCGTGTGGTGGTCCTTACCCAACTTCTGTACCGGAGGAAGCTCAAAAAGCGGGTGTAGATTATCTGATTTTAGATGAAGGGGAAATCACCCTGCCGATGTTTGTTGAGGCAGTTCAGCGGGGCGAAAAACAGGGGATTTTCCGTTCTAATGGGGAAAAACCCGATGTGACGACAACCCCGGTTCCTCGTTTTGATTTGCTGGAGTTTGATGCTTACGATTCAATGTCGGTGCAGTTTTCGCGGGGCTGTCCCTTCCAGTGCGAATTTTGCGACATTATTGTTTTGTATGGTCGCAAACCCCGGACGAAAACACCAGAACAGCTATTAGCAGAGTTAGAGTATCTCTACCAATTAGGGTGGCGTCGTAGCGTTTTCATGGTGGATGATAACTTCATCGGCAATAAGCGCAACGTTAAGTTATTTCTCAAAGAGTTAAAAACCTGGCAAGCAGAACACCAATATCCCTTCCGGTTTAATACAGAAGCTTCGATTGATTTGGCGCAAGACCAAGAACTGATGGATCTGATGGTGGAGTGTTATTTTGATGCCGTGTTTTTGGGGATTGAAACGCCCGATGAAGAGAGTTTGTCGCTGACGAAAAAGTTCCAAAATACGCGCAGTTCTCTGGGTGAAGCGGTAGAGGCAATTACGCGAACCGGATTGCGCCCAATGGCTGGGTTTATTATTGGCTTTGATGGGGAGAAAGCTGGCGCAGGCGATCGCATTGTTCGCTTTGCCGAGCAAACTGCCATTCCCACCACTACCTTCGCGATGCTGCAAGCCTTACCCAATACAGCGCTGTGGCATCGATTAGACAAGGAGGGTCGCCTGCGAGGTAAAGATGGCAACATCAATCAAACCACTTTGATGAACTTTGTCCCCACTCGACCCCTGCAAGAGATTGCCAGAGAATACGTTGAGGCTTTCTGGACACTATACGATGCCGAAAAGTTTTTGGATCGGACTTATCGCTGTTTCTTGATGCTGGGTGCGCCCAAATGCAAGGCTCCTGCTAAATTACCAAATTTAGTGGATCTGCGAGCGCTGCTGATTGTGATGTGGCGTCAGGGTGTCAAACGCACTACTCGCTGGAAGTTCTGGCACCACTTATTGAGCATCCTCAAACGCAATCCTGGTGTTTTTGAGCATTACATCGCAGTCTGCGCTCATAATGAGCATTTTCTAGAGTACCGCCAGATTGTGCGGGACGAAATAGATGCCCAGTTAGCTGAGTTTCAGGCAGAAGAAGCAAAACTGCAACAGATAGAAGATATCTCATCGGCATCTGTAAAAGAAAAAAATCCCGTCGGTGTATAAGACAGGGTTGTTTCGGGATGGCTAACAGAACAGGGGCTTTTGCGATCGCTCTGAAATGAAAATGCTCGTTAACCGGCAGGAATCAAAATTACTGGTAGTGTCTGGGAGTAGGGAGGCAGAAAGTCCAGAGTCAGTAGGTGGATATCAGGTTCCCACTCCCCCTAAACCAACGGTTAACTACATTCGGCTACTGAGTTAGTTAGCATGGAATATCCATTCATCATTAGCGAAAACCTAGCGGCATATTGTATTCGATCAATTTAATGACTCCTTCATGAGCGATCGCACGTCGAAAGTGATAGAACAATTTGCCCCTGCTACGAATCACTAAAATTAGTCCGAGGTTGCCAATTCAATGCGAGTTTTACTGCTTTATCCTTTATTTCCTAAAACTTTTTGGTCTTTTGAGAAAGTCCTAGAATTAGTAAATCGCAAGGTTTTATTGCCGCCGCTAGGTTTAGTGACGGTTGCCGCAATTTTGCCTCAAGAATGGGAATTCAAACTGGTCGATCGAAACGTTCGCAGCGTCACAGAAGACGAGTGGGAGTGGGCAGATTTGGTCATTCTCTCGGCAATGATTGTTCAGAAAGAGGATTTACTTGATCAAATCAAGGAAGCCAAGCGGCGCGGTAAAGCGGTTGCTGTAGGTGGCCCTTATCCGACTTCTGTGCCTGATGAAGCCACCAATGCCGGTGCAGATTATCTGATTTTGGATGAAGGGGAAATCACCCTGCCAATGTTTATGGAAGCCATTGCGCGAGGTGACGAGGGTGGGATTTTCCGATCCGACGGGGAAAAACCCGATGTGACGATAACCCCGGTTCCTCGTTTCGATTTGCTGGAGTTTGAGGCTTACGATACGATGTCGGTACAGTTTTCGCGGGGTTGTCCTTTCCAGTGTGAATTTTGCGACATTATTGTTTTGTATGGTCGCAAACCCCGAACGAAAACACCGGAACAGCTATTAGCAGAGTTAGAGTATCTCTACCAATTGGGGTGGCGTCGTAGCGTTTTCATGGTGGATGATAACTTCATCGGCAATAAGCGCAATGTTAAGTTATTTCTCAAAGAGTTAAAAACTTGGCAAGCGGAACACCAGTATCCCTTCAGCTTTAACACTGAAGCCTCGGTTGATTTGGCGCAAGACCAAGAACTGATGGATTTAATGGTGGAGTGCAATTTCAATGCGGTGTTTCTGGGGATTGAAACGCCGGATGAAGCCAGTTTGCAGATGACGAAGAAGTTTCAAAATAACCGAACTTCACTTGCTGACTCGGTAGAAACCATCACGCGGGCGGGGTTGCGGGTGATGGCTGGGTTTATCATTGGCTTTGATGGAGAAAAATCTGGCGCAGGCGATCGCATTGTCCGCTTTGCCGAACAAACGGCGATTCCGACGACTATTTTCGGAATGCTACAAGCTTTACCCCACACTGCCCTCTGGTTCCGCCTAGAAAAAGAGGGGCGATTGCTGGATAGCGCATCGGGCAACCAGTTCAATGTGATGAATTTTATCCCGACCCGACCCGTAGAAGAGATTACCAGGGAATACATCAACGCCTTCTGGGATTTATACGATGCTGAAAAGTTTTTAGATCGGGCTTATCGCCATTTTCTGATGCTGGGCGCACCCAAAGTAAAAGTTCCTTTTAAAATGCCGGGTCTGATGGAGTTAAGGGCTCTGGCAATTGTGGCGTGGAGACAAGGCATTAAGCGTCACACTCGCTGGAAGTTCTGGCACCATCTGTTTAGTATCATCAAACACAACCCTGGTGTTTGGGATCATTACCTCACCGTCTGTGCCCACAACGAGCATTTTCTCGAATATCGCCAGATTGTTAAAGACCAAATTGAGGTGCAGTTAGCTGAGTATCTAGCACAACAATCGAAACAGGAAGCTAAAGTTTCTTCTGTGAAAAACAGTGTCGGTGCGAGTGCGTGATATCAAGTGAAAAATGGGGAATTGGAAATTTTTTACCCATTTTTCATTCCTTCTCATCAATGACCAATTAAGCGTGAGGATTGTCAATTAATGCGAGTTTTACTTTTATATCCACTATTTCCGAAAAGTTTTTGGTCTTTTGAAAAAACTTTAGCTTTACTAAATCGTAAGGCAATGTTGCCGCCTTTAGGTTTAGTGACCGTTGCTGCAATTTTGCCCCAAGAATGGGAGTTTAAGTTAGTAGATCGAAATGTTACCCAAATAACTGAAGCTGAATGGGCATGGGCAGATTTAGTAATTCTTTCGGCGATGATTGTCCAAAAAGAAGATTTGCTAGATCAAATCAAAGAAGCAAAGCGTCGGGGTAAGTTAGTCGCAGTCGGTGGCCCTTATCCTACGGCTTTACCTCAAGAAGTAGAATCAGTCGGCGCAGATTATTTGATTTTGGATGAAGGGGAAATCACCCTGCCGATGTTTGTAGAGGCAGTGCAACGTGGCGAAACTTCAGGAACTTTTCGGGCGGGAGGAGAGAAGCCGGATGTCAGTTCCACACCCGTTCCCCGCTTTGATCTACTAGATTTTGACGCTTATTCAGAAATGTCTGTGCAGTTTTCGCGGGGATGCCCATTTCAATGCGAATTCTGCGACATTATTGTCCTTTACGGACGCAAACCGCGCACAAAAACGCCATCTCAATTATTAGCAGAATTAGAACGCCTTTATGAGTTGGGTTGGCGACGTAGCATCTTTATGGTGGATGACAATTTTATCGGGAATAAGCGGAATGTAAAGCTATTCCTGAAAGAGTTGCAACCGTGGATGGTGGAACATCAGTACCCTTTCTCTTTTGCGACGGAAGCATCGGTGGATTTGGCAAAAGATCAGGAATTGATGGATATGATGGTTCAGTGTAATTTTGGGGCGGTATTTTTAGGAATTGAAACACCCGATGAGGAGAGTTTAGCGCTGACTCAGAAGTTCCAAAATACGCGAGATTCATTAAGTGATTCCGTTCAAGCGATCGCGCGATCGGGATTGCGGGTGATGGCTGGGTTTATCGTAGGCTTTGATGGAGAAAAACCCGGTGCAGGGGATCGCATTGTCAACTTTGTCGAGAAAACGGCAATTCCCACCGCTTTATTTAGTATGTTGCAAGCTTTACCCGATACCGCCCTTTGGCATCGGTTAAAGAAAGAAGGGCGGCTGCGAGGCGAATCTGCCAACATCAATCAAACGACATTGATGAACTTTGTGCCCACACGTCCTCTAGAAGACATTGCCCGCGAATACATTGATGCATTTTGGACATTGTACGATCCGGAGCGTTTTCTAGACCGCACTTACCGTCACTTTCGCATCTTAGGAGAAGCGACGTATCCGAATAAGGGCAAACGTGCGAAGAAGAAAATAGATTGGGTTGTGATTCGAGCTTTATTAATCATTTGTTGGCGGCAAGGTGTGCTTCGTAAAACTCGCTGGCAGTTCTGGCGCAACTTGTTTAGTATGTATCGCCACAATCGAGGCGGAATCAGCAGCTATTTAGCGGTTTGCGCTCAAATCGAGCATTTTGTAGAGTATCGCCAGATCGTTAAAGAGCAAATTGAGGCGCAGTTGGCAGAGTTTATGGCAGAAGACACGGTTCAACAGCCGCAAGAGGTGAAAACCCCAGTGAATGCGTAGGGTAGACGACACCTCAGATCCTCCAAACCCCTATTATTTAAGAGACTGACTTAATAATGGGGTTTGGAGAATCGCAGAATAGCGCCCATAAAGTGACTGAAGATGAGCAATTCCTTTATTTAAACCTGGTATATAGCAATCCTGTTTTAGTTGCGAGATGCCAGTGGTTTAAATCCCCAACTTATCCAAGAAGTCGGGAATCTTGCTTCCAGAAATTATTTAAGACTGGTATAGGTAGACAAACGTTTTTGCCGTCTGCGTCTTGTCCAAAAGTTGTTGGCAAAGTTGAGTATGTTTTTGTCGCGATGATCTCCTGAACCTGCAACAGTCCGCCTGTTGCCAAGCCAGCGATCGATGGAGTAAATATTGAAGCTACTACCAGCTAGCAATATAAATAGCACAATCCCGTAGATAAGCATCGTTTGTGCTGCACCCCAGTTTTGTATGGATGTGACACCCATCATCAAGACGATCATCAGGATAAATGTTGCGATTAGGGCGCTGCGCGTTGCTAATCCAATGGAGATCAATACTCCCACGATTAATTCAACCGGGGGTACTAAGTAAGAATTGATCCTCACCAAAAATTCCGGGAAATAAGAATTTGCAAGTTGGTTGACAGTATTTTCAGCAAAACCGGGAATATTGCCGATGCGAGTAAAGCCGTGATTAAAGTAATTCACGCCGATCAAAATTCGCAGCAACAAATAGGCGATCGCAATATCCCTAGTTTTTAGACCAATATAGGGTCTATTTTCAGTCATTGCTATAACTCCAACTGTGTTACTTAAACTTTTATTGATTTTAACTGTAGAGATTTGAATTAATTAAAGTTTAATGAGAAATGAATTAGCCAAGCTAAACCTACCAACCCAAATAAGTCTGTTTTTTCCCTTTTTGAATAGCAGCCAACAAGCACTATTCTCCGAGTGTTGAAGTTATAAGGTAAAATCCTGAGTTTAGTTATTTGTCAAGAGTAAGAATCGGCTTTATTCAATACAAGGCTCATCTATAATCGGGGCGGGTAGTGGAAATTCTTCTCCTCGTAGGTAGGCATCAAATTGTTCGTCAAAACGGCTCCAACTGGTAGCAATCGAACGCTGAATTCTACAGGTTGGAGCTTCGCGGAATAAAGGCATCCGATGTTCGATTTGTTCTTTAATGGCTACAGGGATATCTTCAAATACATCAGTTTTATTGCCAGTGTAATTTAAGACTAAAAAGCCGGGTTTCCCCTTCATTTTCATCCACGGTTCCCACGGCCCCATGCGGTAATAAGAAAGTGTAACAGCGCGATTGTCGATAGCACTGATGGGTTCGTCAGATAGTATTTTTGTCGGAAAAATAAATTTGTAGGAATCCGACGATTGGACATACTTCTCTGGCGAATAATCTGCAAACTTGGGGTTCGTTGATAACGGGTTAGGCAGTTTCATATTGAAATCTAATGAAACTGAGGATATTTCTGAAGTTATGTGAGCATCTATCTGTTGTGGAATCTGGAACTCCTGGTAGTCATAAGAACGGTGCATAATATTCAGTGTTTCACCTGACCAGGGGTTTTTCCAACTTTTTAGAATTTCTCCAGTTTTGGGATCGAGATAAAGTGTAATTTTACGACTTACAAGCGTCCAGCGGGATGTTGAATTATCTTGAATACAGCGCGAGATATCAACGCCTAAGAAATCAAACAGATGAACAGGTTGATCGTTATCTATCGGATGGGCATACATAGCACCTGTAGCCGGGAAATAGTGAGTTTTACTGTCACTGCTACAGCGTAGTTTGACAAACTGCTCATCGGTAATTGTTGATTTCGTTAAGGTCATAGTTTGCGCTTCCCCAAAGTATAGATTGAGCTAAGGATGAATACTTAACTAGTAATTTCTCGCCCTCCTACTGATATCTTGATTCGGTCTTGCTGACGCTGTTGAATCTGTTCTAGACTGCCGGTAGGAATGGCGGCAATTAACTGGCGCGTGTATTCTTGCTTCGGTTCGCGGTAGAGATTTTCAGCGGAGCCAATTTCTTCGATTTTGCCTCGATTCATGACCATGATGCGATCGCTCATAAATTTCACCACGCTCAAGTCATGGGAAATAAAGATGTAAGTTAAGCCAAATTCACTTTGGACTTCTTTGAGCAAATTCAGCACTTGCGCTTGTACGGAAACATCTAGCGCCGAGACGGATTCGTCGCAGATGATGAATTTGGGATTGAGTGCCAAAGCACGAGCAATACAAACCCGCTGGCGCTGTCCGCCAGAAAACTCGTGGGGATAGCGATTCATCCAGGCAGGATTTAAGCCTACACGCTCTAAGAGATAGGCTGCGCGATCGCGTCTTTCCTTAGAATTCTTCCCATAGTGATGGATTTGTAGCGGTTCCATCACCGCATCTCCAATTTTTAGACGCGGATCGAGGGAACTAAAGGGATTTTGGAAGACAATTTGCATCTCGCGTCGCAATTGCCGCAGCCGCCGATTACTGACTTTTGTAATATCTTCCCCTTCAAACTCGATCTGCCCGCTTGTTGGTTCGATCAAGCGCAGGATGGTACGCGCTAAGGTACTTTTGCCACAGCCGGATTCTCCCACCAATCCCAGCGTTTCACCGGGATAAACATCAAATGAGATGCCATTCACTGCCATCAAATAGCGTTTGGTTTGACCAAACATCCCCTGGATTGGAAAGCCAACTTGGAGGTCTCGGACAGAGAGTAGAGCTTTCTCAGTGGTAGAGATGCGATCTATCGCTTCTGGGTTTTGAGTGGAACCCAGAATTTCTTCTGACTCCTGACTCTTAACGCCTATTTTTTCTCGAATCTCGATTTCGCCGCTAGGTGTCTTCACCACTTCCATAAAGTCAGCGACGGTCGGCAGGTATTTCAACCGGCGGTTAAGGCTGGGGCGACAGGCTAACAAACCTTTGGTATAAGGATGTTGAGGGTTAGAAAAGATTTGCTCAACTGAGCCGTATTCAACTATTTTGCCTTGATACATCACGGCGACAACGTCGGCAATTTCAGCAATTACCCCCAAGTCGTGACCGATAAACATCATCGACATCCCACGGGCGTCGCGTAACTCCCGCAATAGATCCAGAATCGTCGCTTGAACCGTTACATCCAAGGCGGTTGTCGGTTCGTCAGCAATCAATACCGCTGGATTGCAGGAAATAGCCATTGCAATCATCATCCGCTGCAATTGCCCGCCGGAGAGTTCGTGGGGGTAGCGATCCAGCATTGCCAATTTCTGCTGATTGACCTGCTGATTAATTTCCGCTTCGCTATCTCTTCTGGCTTCTGGTCTTTCTTCTAGATAGCGTTGTCGCATCTCTTCATCGCTAGCGAGGAGTTTGACTTCTTGGAGACGCGCGATCGCTTGCCGCCTCGCCTCGGCAGGGGTTACATTTTGATGCTGACGGATTGCCTCGACTAACTGAAACCCACACGTAAAAACTGGGTTTAAGGAACTCATCGGTTCCTGAAAAATCATCGAAATCTGACCACCTCGATATTTCCGCAACTCCTCTGCACTCAGATCCCGCAGATTCACTACAGATCCGCCTCGTTCCTGTGAGTTTTGAAACCAAATTTCACCGCCGCTAATCCTGCCCGGAGTTGGCACTAGACCCATGACGGCGAGGGAAGTCACCGATTTACCCGATCCCGACTCTCCCACAATGCCCAAAGTCTGCCCGCGACTCAGTTTGAAGGAAATACCATCAACTGCCAGAATTTGCTTTTCATCAGTTAAAAATTGAACTTGCAGGTTGCGGATGTCTAAAACGGTGTCACTCATGGCAGTCAAGGCGAAAAATTTAACTGGATTTTAACAATCTATGCGCTCGCGAGAGAATCAATCGGGTTGTTGATAGCGACAGCAGCCGATTACTGTAACAGACGCGAACCCGATGGACATTGAACTGCTGATGAGCCACTCTGCGGCGGTTTCGGCATCGCTGGAGCCGAGGTTGAGGGGCGCTGGGTTTCGCAAACCGCTACGAGGGTGGTGGCTTCACCGTTCTTTTTGGTGGCAAATACCGCACCTGTGTAGCTATGAATTTCAGCATTCTTGGCTTGGGCGGCGATCATCACGCTTTGGGCGTCCTTTCCGGGTGATACCAACCGATAGTTGTAATACACGCTGGCTGGCTCGCCGCCTAAACCTAAATCTTCAGTGTTTGTGGCAAATTTGCCTTTTTGCTGATAATAAGCCTGTTGCGCTTTGTTTACCATCGCGATATACAGTTTGGCTTCCGTTTGCGGTTTTGGAAGCTGCGAATCTTCGGGCACTTGACTCTGTGCATTTTCCAGCTCAATTACTTTGGCGTCTTTGGGTAATGTCGCGCTGTCGGAAATTTTCTCAAATATCGTTGCCTTGGCAGTAAAAGCATTGGGTCTGGGTTGTCCAGCTTGCCGTCCCTCTAATTCCAGACGTAGTTTACCGCGATCGATAAATTCAAAAATGCTCAGGATGCTCTCTTTTTTGCTAAAAACCAGGTCAAGTTGTCCCGGTTTAGCCTGGGAATTAACCTTGTACTTAATTCCGACGGCAACCGGAGGTCCATCAGACGTTGGAAATACAATGAATAATTTTCCCTCTGGCGCAAATATAAATGTGACCAACTCCCCGGTTTGCGGATCTTCGGCTTGCCATTGCCCTACAAATTGCTGGGTGGCGGTCGTTGCTGGTGTGGTTTTGGTTGGAGTCGCTGCGGGTGCGGGTTTGGCTGGGGTATTTGCCGATGTCCCTAGGATACCTGTCACCAGGATGCCGTTGATTGCGATTAATAAGCTGGATACAATCAACTTGTTGTTAACTGGGAGTTTCACTAGTTTGGCAAAGTTGATGATAAAGTAATTCATTATTTTTTGGTGTTTGCTTGATATTTTTTATCCAAATTTTGATAATTTTCCCGTGAAATGTCGGAGATTAAATTAGTAAGACATGAAATTGCAAATATAGTTTCCTTCAAGTTATAACATAGCCAAGCTATAGCAATTCTAATTGAGTGATGAGCTGGTTCTTCATATGCCGATTTTTAGAGAAGTCGGGGTTCTGTTCTTCATGAATCATTTAGAGCCGCTATATAGCCTTTTACAGGCTTCGATGTCACAGAAAAAATAGCGATCGCGTTCTTTTGGTGCAGTGTTGATGGGAAATCTAGCGCAGGGGCTTTAAAAGACAAAAGTATGGTTAAGTTCTTAATTAACCATACTTTTGTAACAAGGCAACCTTATGTACTAATCATTTTTACATTAGTTGCCCAATTTTGGGGTATTCAATCATTTCAACCGGAGAATCTAAATATCTAGATCGTTGAGATTGAGACGAGGGCCATAGGTTTCGATAAATTCGCGGCGGGGTGCAACGCGATCGCCCATTAGAACGGTAAAGATGCGATCGGCTTCCGCCGCATCTTCAATTTCCACCCGTTTGAGAGTGCGAGTTTCCGGGTTCATGGTAGTATCCCACAACTGTTGCGGCATCATTTCACCCAAACCTTTGAATCGCTGGATGGTGTAGTTGGCATTAGCGGGAAACTCATGCTGAATCAGGTTTGCCATTTCGCGATCGCTATAGCAATAGTAATGATTGCGTCCACGTTCTACCTTATAGAGTGGAGGACAAGCGATATAGATGTAACCCTGCTCGATTAGCGCCCGTTGATAGCGATAGAAGAACGTTAATAACAGCGTCCGAATGTGCGCCCCATCTACATCGGCGTCAGTCATAATCACGATGCAGTGATAGCGCAGCTGAGAAGCATCGAACTCCTCACCCTTAACACCCAATCCCAGTGCGGTGATTAGCGCCTGGATCTCCGTGTTTTTATAGATTTTGGCATCGTCGGTTTTCTCAATGTTGAGAATTTTACCGCGCAATGGGAGGATGGCTTGGTTGCGTCTGTCGCGTCCTTGTTTGGCACTTCCTCCGGCTGAGTCCCCTTCTACGATATAAATCTCAGATTCCGAGGGATCTCGCGTACTGCAATCGGCTAATTTACCCGGTAAAGGAGAAGATTCCAAAACCGATTTGCGGCGCACTAACTCTCGTGCGTGACGCGCTGCTTCGGCGGCTTTGAAAGCTTGAATCGCTTTTTCCAGAATCGCATCGCCAACGTTTGGGCGAAACTCTAAATACTCTGTGAGAACTTCGCCAACTAGGGAATCAACAATTCCCCGGACTTCGGTGTTACCGAGTTTGGTTTTAGTTTGTCCTTCAAATTCCGGATCGGGGACTTTGACAGAGATAACCCCCGTTAAACCCTCGCGGACATTCTCCCCACCGAGGTTCGGTTCATTTTCTTTGATTTTATTGCGCTTGCGAGCGATCGTATTCAGCGTCCGCGTCAGCACCGCCTTCAACCCTTCCAGGTGAGTACCGCCGTCAACTGTACGAATATTATTTGCAAACCCCAGCAGAGTATCTGTATAGGCATCGACGCACCACTGCAACGCCACCTCTACTTGTACATTGTTGCGTTCGCCGGATACATAGATAATTTCTTCGTGGAGAGCCTGTTTATCGCTATTCATATAGGCGATATACTCTTTAATACCTCCTTCATAACAGTAGGTTTCTACTCTTGGCTCTCCACCCTTAATTAATTCCAGGCGGTTGTCAGTAAACGTAATTTTGACACCCGCATTTAAGTAAGCCAGTTCCCGTAGACGACTCGCCAAGGTCGTGTAATCAAACTCAATGCCAGTCGTCACAAAAATCTGTAAATCTGGCTTGAAACTAATCGAGGTGCCTGTCCTCGCTTCTTTAATTGGCGTTGCCTTGAGTTCGGTGACAGGAATACCCCGCTCAAAGCGCATAATATGCTCCCGCTTCTCCCGCCAAACGGTTACTTCTACCCACTCAGACAAGGCATTGACTACGGAGATCCCGACACCGTGCAAACCACCAGAAACCTTGTAACCGCCGCCGCCAAATTTCCCTCCGGCGTGCAGCACCGTCATCACCGTTTCCAAAGCTGATTTGCCTGTAGTGGGATGAGTATCTGTGGGAATTCCCCGCCCATCGTCTGTCACCGTCACCGAACCATCGGCGTTTATGTCTATCTCCACATGGGTGCAATAGCCAGCCAGAGCCTCATCAATAGAGTTGTCCACCACCTCGTAAACTAGATGGTGGAGTCCCCTAGGGCCAGTCGAACCGATGTACATCCCCGGTCTTTTCCGGACTGGTTCAAGACCTTCTAGAACTTGAATCTGATCGGCACTGTAACTGCTCGTCATGAATAAGGATTCTCCAATAATGGCTTGGAAGCCCACCGGGACTTCAAAAATGTAAAAACACTCCAAAATTATAACACAAAAGGTTTCGGGGCGACCGTAGGGCAATTTCAAGAGATATTTGTTTAGGGGCTGTACCCAGTGAAAGGTAACAAAGTAGGAAAGCACGGTGGCACAAGGGAACGGGAGGCGAGAGAAACAGACATAGGGAGCAGCGGAAAATTACCTGTTCGCTCAGCCCTCTTCACTCAGTCCTCAGTCCTCAGCCCTCAGTCCTCAGCCCTCAGTCCTCAGCCCTCAGTCCTCAGTCCTCAGCCCTCTTCACTCAGCCCTCAACCCTCAGCGCTGATTGTTATTTGTGGTGCTACTGCGACGGGAAAATCAGGGCTGGCATTAGCATTGGCGCAGCGGCTGGGTTCTGTAATTCTTAGTGCTGATTCGCGTCAAGTGTACCGCGAATTTGATATCGGCACAGCTAAGCCAACAGATGCTGAGCGCAAGTTGGTACCGCACTACTTAATTGATATCTGCGATCCCACAGAAACTTTGACGGTGGCAGATTACCAGCAGCAGACGCAAGCTTTAATTGCTGCTTTGGGCAAGGAAACTCCGCCTTTACTGGTGGGAGGAACGGGTTTATACATCCGTTCTATTGTGCAGGGGTTAAAAATTCCTAGAGTAGCGCCCCAAGAAGAATTGCGATCGCAACTGCAATCTCTCGGTCAAATCCAACTTTACGCTTTTCTACAACAAGTCGATCCCGTTGCCGCTCAGAAAATTCATCCTAACGATCCCGTGCGGACATTGCGAGCATTAGAAGTATTTTATGTGACGGGTCGCCCGATTTCAGAGCAGCAAGGAGAGAATCCACCCGATTATCCCATTCTCCAAATTGGCTTAGATTGCCCGGACTCTAGCTACCTTACTCACCGAATTGAACAGCGAACCGAACAGATGTTAGCCGCAGGGTGGGAAGCCGAGGTAAAAACCCTTTGTGAGAAATACGGTTGCAATCTGCCACTGCTGGATACGCTAGGTTATAGGGAAATGAAGCAATATTTAGCTGGAGAGATTTCTCTATCGGACGCCAAAGAGTTAACCGTTTTGCACACTCGTCAATTTGCCAAGCGACAACGCACTTGGTTTCGTGCTTATCCCCAAATTGAGTGGTTTGAGGCAAATCAACCCGATTTATTGGAGCGCGTGTGGCAACGAGTTCTAGAGTTCATTGCCGCAAGTTGTCAGGATGTGCCTCCTCAAGCTAGATGCTAACTTCCTGTCCAATTTTATACTCTTGTAACTAAACTTAACTTCGTACATTTTCGAGTTGTATGGAAGTGATTTCTTTGCTTTCTTCTACAAGGAGTTGAAGGATTCGTGTATAGCAGATTACCCAGGAAATGCAATGATAAACTTTTCTGCTATATTAAACCGCCATCAACCTTTAGAGAGATTTTATAGAATTTATATATGAATAGGAAAACCATTTAATAGACTATGAAAACAGCAAAACCGCCTTTTTTAATTCCTACGGGTACAAATAACCCTTAGCAGTTGCGATCGCATTTCCGGCACTGCGGTAAAAGGCTGGAGACCTTTAGTTTGAGAGAGAATGTGTAGAATTTAGCGATTTTTATGTAGATTTTCCTGGAACTGTTAGTCAATTGGAGCGCCAGGGAACAATCTAGCTAGGGTTATCGGACGGAAAAGTTGATCGCTGAGACTTTCTCCTGCTTTTTCAGCATTGAGACCTTTAGCGCGACAAGGCAGAACAAGCATTTTCAGATGATGGCTACCGAAATCCGGTCCAAGTAGGAATAAGTACTGATGAAAATTTTAGAGTCTAGTAAGGAAGCGGCGAGGCTAGAAGCTCTGCGCCGATATCGGATTCTTGATACAGAACCCGAAGAGGCATTCGACGATCTTGCCCATTTAGCGGCGCACGTTTGTGGAACCCCGATTGCGTTAATAAATTTTTTGGATAAAAACCGTCAGTGGTTTAAGTCAAAGGTGGGTTTAGAAGTATCAGAATTCCCCCTTGATAGCGGGTTCTGCCCCCTACTTGAGCAACACGAAATTTTAATGATTCCTGATACATTGGCTGATAAGAAGTTTGCCACTAATCCGGTCGTCATTGCTTGCCCCAGCGTCAGATTTTATGCGGGCGCACCGCTGATAACGCCTGAGGGACAGATAATCGGGACGATCTGTGTTGTTGATTATGTACCGCGAAACCTCAGTCCAGAACAAGTAGAGGCACTTAAAGCTTTAAGCCGCCAGGTAATTAGCCAACTAGAGCTACGGCGCAATTTAGCTGAAAAGGAACGCAGCATCGCTGCACGCGAACGAGCCGAGGAGGCGCTACAGCGAGCTGCTACCGAGAACCGGCACCTGGCACGGGCGATTACTTCAGCTTCTGAGGGAGTGATTATTACCGATCCGAACCAGCCAGACAACCCGATCGTTTACGCAAACCCAGCTTTCTCGCGGATCTCTGGGTATAAGCCAGAAGAAATTATGGGTCGCAACTGCCGTTTTCTGAAAGGTTCTGGCACAGATCCGCAAGCGATCGCTCAAATTCGCCAAGCGATCGCCGAACAAAAAGAGATTCAAACGACGCTGCTGAACTATCGAAAAGATGGTCAGCCATTCTGGAATGAATTAAGAATTTCGCCAGTATTTTCAGATGAGGGGAACTTACTCTACTTCGTAGGCTTGCAAACGGACATCTCCGCTCGTAAGCGGGCAGAGGAAGAGCGCGATCGCTTATTCACCCTCTCGTTAGATATGCTGTGTATTGCTAGTTTGGATGGCTATTTTAAGCGCGTAAACCCAGCTTTTGAGAAAACACTTGGGCTTTCTCAAGAAGAACTTTGCTGTACGCTACTGTTTAACTTTGTTCATCCTGAAGACCAAGGAAAAACCCGTGACGAATTCCAGAAACTTGCTACGGGCGAACCAACCATCGACTTTGAGAACCGCTACATCTGTCAGGATGGTTCGTATAAATGGCTATCCTGGACAGCCTCTCCGGTCGTTGAAGAAGGGTTGATGTATGCGATCGCTCGCGACATTACCGAGCGCAAAGCTAACGAGGAGGCATGGCGTCAAAGCGAAGAGCGGTTTCGCAATTTAGTCGAAACGACTAGCGATTGGGTCTGGGAGGTGGATGAAAACGTTGTTTACACGTATGTCAGTCCGAAGCTCCGCGACATTTTGGGTTATGAACCAGAAGAAGTTCTGGGCAAAACTCCCTTCGATCTCATGCCTCCGGAAGAAGCTTTTCGAGTTGCTAATATTTTTGGGCAAATGGCTGCTCTTGCACAACCCATTACGTGTCTTGAGAATACGACTGTTCACAAAGACGGTCATCTGGTTGTCCTAGAAACTAGTGCAGTTCCAGTTTGGAATTGTGATGGAAAATTCCAAGGTTATCGCGGCATGGATCGGGACATCACCGAGCGAAAGGAGGCAGAACAAAAAATCCGCAGACAAGCTGCCTTGCTAGATGTAACAACAGATGCAATTCTTGTGCGAAATCTAAAAGACAAAATCGTACTTTGGAGTAAAGGAGCTGAGTTACTGTACGGTTGGAAGGCGGAGGAAGTTCTGGGGAAAAATGTCTCGGAGATTTTGTACAACGATCCTTCGCCTCAACTCCTAGAAGCGCACAAGACTGTTAACAACAAAGGTGAATGGCAAGGTGAATTGTATAAAGTCACCAAAGAAGGCAAACAAATTGTCGTTGCCAGTCGTTGGAGTTTGGTGCGCGATGATGAAAACAACCCCAAATCAATCCTCTCTGTAGACACTGATATTACAGAGAAAAAACAACTTGAAGCACAGTTCCGCCGCGCCCAACGGATGGAGAGTATCGGTACTCTGGCTGGCGGCATTGCCCACGATCTAAACAATGTACTGACGCCAATTCTTGCCGCCATTCAAATCTTACAAATGGTAATTCCCGATCCGCGCAGTCAGCGGCTTTTGGATTTACTAGAAACAAATACTAAACGCGGTGCTGAGCTAATTAAGCAAGTCTTGTCATTTGCTCGAGGAGTTGAAGGTGAGCGAATGACCCTTCAAGTAGGGCACTTAATTGGGGAAATTCAGAAAATTGCCAAAGAGACCTTTCCTAAATCAATCGAAATCTATACAGATGTACGAATGATGGAACTTTGGCCTGTCTCTGGAGATGCCACTCAAGTACATCAGGTGTTGATGAATCTCTGCGTTAATGCCCGCGATGCGATGCCAGATGGTGGAGTCTTGAGTATCTCTGCCGAAAATCTTATTATCGATGAAAACTATGCCCGGATGAATATTGAGGCCAAAATGGGGCCTTATATCGTTATTACTATCTCGGATACTGGAAGTGGTATTCCTCCAGAAAGTTTAGAAAGAATTTTTGAACCATTTTTCACAACAAAAGAACTCGGTAAAGGCACAGGGCTAGGTCTGTCCACTGTGTTGGCAATCATTAAAGGTCATGACGGTTTTATCAATGTCTATAGCGAAGTAGGAAGAGGAACCCAATTTAAAGTTTATTTTCCAGCAACTAACACAACTACAACAGATCCAGAAGCTACGGAGCGTTATGAACTGCCCAGAGGTCACGGAGAATGGATTCTTGTGGTTGATGATGAACCAGCCATTCGAGAAGTGACTAAAACATCCCTAGAAGCCTATGACTATCGGGTACTCACTGCCAACGATGGAATTGAAGCGATCGCACTCTATGCCCAGCATCGCGCGGAAATCAATGCCGTGTTAATTGATATGATGATGCCTACGATGGATGGTCCAACCACCATCCGCGCCCTACAAAAAATGAACCCGCAGGTCAAAGTTATTGCCGTGAGCGGACTGGTTTCCAACCATAAGCTCCCAGCGATCGCAGGTGGCGTAGTTAAAAGATTTTTGTCGAAGCCCTACACCGCAGAAGATTTGTTGAAATCCATTCACGAGCTTCTAAGTTAGCGCTGTGATTCCAGCAGTCGATGCAATACACGCTACGAGGTCAAGTATGCACGATTGGCACTCCCTCCCCTTTCTAGCACTAACTTTTGCCCTGTTTATCATCTTCCTCAAGATTTTAACGAACCAAAACTTTGTGCCTAATTTTTTCTTTAGATAAACTAAAAGTAAGCATACAAGGTGTTAGCGATGGATTACCAAAAGTTTGTTGAGCAACTGCCCAGCCTTTATGAAAATTGGGGGCGCGAATCGGTTGTACCTAAATCAAAGCGGTTTCAGCAAGCACTTGACCAAGTTCAAGGGATGACTACTGCCAACGTAATGCAGTTGCTCAATTTTGCTGTGGAGTGCATGGAACCAGATGAAATATATTGCGAGATTGGCTGTTATCAAGGTTCTACTTTAATTGGCGCACTGCTCGATCATCCAGAACGAATGGCATACGCTGTAGATAACTTTTCTGAATTCGACCAATCCGGTGAGAATCTGAATAAATTAATTAATAATTTATCAAGTTTTGATATTCAAGATCGAGTTTATTTTTGCAATCAAGACTTTGAAGAATTTTTATTAGAGCTTCGAGAAATTAATCCAGATGACAAAATCGGGGTTTATTTATATGATGGTGCTCACGACTATCGGTCGCAATTATTAGGATTACTCCTAATCAAACCGTTTCTAGCAGAGAAGGCATTGATTATTATCGATGATAGCAATTGGGAAGCGGTGCGCCAAGCTAATTGGGATTTTATGGCTGCTAACCCAGAGTGCGAATTATTGCTGGAGTTGCTGACGCCAGGAGATGGCTATCACACTTTTTGGAATGGGATTCAGGTACTCAGTTGGGATGCAAATAAAAAAGCAAACTATTCCTGGAATACTTTTAGTAAGATGCGCCGGAAGTCAGTTATTCAAGCTATCTATGAATTACAGTTTATTGGAAAAAACGAAAGGGAGTTAGACAATCTGTATCAAGAAGCCTTATCGCTGCATGAAAAAGGACAGTTTTTAGCTGCTGAAAAAAAATATTGTGACTTTATACGAGCGAAAAACTGGGATACTAAAGCGTGGCTAAGCTTAGGAATTCTATATTACGAGGCAGAACAGTATCAAAAGTCCGTTGAAACAATTTTTAATTTACTAAAAATAGATTCATCTGTAGCTCAAGCATATTATATCCTTGGGTTGGCTTTCGAGAAAATCAATCAAAATCCTCAAGCGATTTCCGCTTACACAGAAGCGATCGCTCTTGAACCAAAACTAATTGAAGCTTACAACAATTTAGGAAATCTCCTCAGTCAGGCGGGTGAAAGCGAGCAGGCTGAAGCAGTCTACCGTCAAGCGATCGCAGCTAACCCCAGCCACTTTGGTAGCTACCTCAATTTGGGGAATTTGTTAATGGAACAGAATCAAATTGAGCAAGCAATTGAGGTGTATAAAACAGCTCTGACGCTAATTCCAGATAATCCTGATATATTAAATAACCTAGCGATGGCATTAGAAGCCCAAAAGAATCCTACTCAGGCTCTTCTAAATTTTGCTAACAAACTTTACCAGCAAGAGAAGTATGAAGCAGCAATTAAGCAATATCAAAAACTGCTAGAAATTCAAACAGGAGATGCAGAGGTTTATTTTAACCTGAGTGATTGCTTTACACATCTAAATCGAGTAAAAGAAGCTATCAATACGCTTAAAGAAGGCATCTTCTTTTACCCAACAAGTGGTAAACTGCATTTTTATTTTATAAAATTATTGCAGGAAAACGGACGGATTAAAGAAGCAATATCAAGTGCAGAAAAGGCATCTCAAATCCTGCCTAATGAATATGTATTTAAAATTTTTAAAAATTTAATATTACCCACTAATTATAATAGCGCCAATGAAATTAGCTTTTATCGTCAGCGATTTATCCAAGGCATACAAAGTTTAATTCTGGGGACATTCTTAGAAGAGCCTGAAGATAAAAAGAATGCTCTTGCCGGTATTAGTTGTGTAACAAACTTTTTTTTAGCGTATCAGGCTCATAACGATTTGGAATTGCAACGCCAGTATGGAAATTTAGTCCATCAAATTATGGCAGCCAACTATCCACAATGGGTTCAAGCTATATCCATGCCTCCGCTTAAGGAGAACAAAAAAATTCGTGTTGGTTATGTCTCAGCATTCTTACACGGTTGGAGTGGAACATTTTTATCACTAGGTTATCTGCGTTACTGCAATCAGCAAGATTTTGAATTTCACTGTTACTACACAGGGAATCAGCCAGATAATATCACTGAGTTGTTTCGTAATTATAGTGATGCATTTCATCATATTCCTAATAATCTCGAAGCAGTATGCGAACAAATTGTTGCCGATAAACTACATATACTTGTTTTCCCAGAAATTGGTATGGATGCAGCGACGATGCAACTTGCCGGTTTGCGTCTGGCTCCTGCTCAGTGCGTAGTATGGGGACACCCAGTAACTACTGGTTTACCGACCATTGATTACTTTTTATCCAGCGAGTTAATGGAGCCAGAAAATGCACAAGCACATTACTCTGAAACTCTGATCCGTCTGCCGAATGTTGGAGTTGCTTATCCTTCATTAGAGATTCCTCCGCTAACAAAGACACGAGCAGATTTTCAGCTAAGGGATGATGCTGTAGTTTACCTATCTTCTCAAGCTCCTTACAAGTATTTACCGCAACATGACTATATTTTTGCTGAAATCGCCCGTCGCGTGCCTCAAGCTCAGTTTATGTTTCTTCGTGCAGGTGTGCCCCAAGAACGCTTGGAACGCGCTTTTTCGGCAGTTGGTTTGAACAGTAAAGACTATTGTGTTTTTTCACCTGTTCTACCTCGCGCTGAGTATCTCATGCTTAATTTAGTTTCAGATATTTATCTAGATACTTTAAGCTGGTCTGGCGGTAACACGACACTAGATGCGATCGCTTGTAGTTTACCCGTTGTTACCTGTCCTGGCGAATTTATGCGAGGTCGTCACTCTTATGGATTTCTAAAAAGGCTTGAGGTGACAGACACAATTGCTCAGACTGAAGCAGAATATATTGATATTGCTGTAAGGTTAGGTTTAGACCCGATTTGGCGGCACGACGTTTCAGAAAGAATCAAGGCTCGCCATGACTATCTTTATGACGACAAAAG
The DNA here is from genome assembly GCF_039961925.1 of Trichocoleus sp. DQ-U1. NCBI lineage: Bacteria > Bacillati > Cyanobacteriota > Cyanophyceae > Leptolyngbyales > Trichocoleusaceae > Trichocoleus > Trichocoleus sp. DQ-U1. The sequence goes on from NZ_JAMPKB010000016.1 coordinate 83,868, forward strand.
TTGTGTAGTCGCTCTTGAAGATTTTTACAAACAGGTTGTCCAAAAGGGACTTACGCAGATATAGAGTTACCGATGATTACCCAAGACAAACAACAGCACAACTGGCAACCGATCATTAAGCAATTTGAGGCAGTTATCGGGAAAAACGGCGTCGTGCAGCGTCGTGAGGAGTTAATAACCTACGAGTGCGATGGTTTAACTAGCTACCGACAAAAACCTGCCCTCGTTGTGCTACCGCGCACCACAGAAGAAGTCGCAGCGGCAGTGAGGATATGCGACCAAAATCAAATTCCCTGGGTTGCACGCGGTGCTGGCACTGGACTTTCTGGTGGAGCCTTGCCTGTAGAAGATTGCGTGCTAATTGTTACTGCATTGATGCGAAAAATCTTGAGCATTGACATAGAAAATCAACGGGTTGTGGTGCAGCCAGGAGTAATTAATAACTGGGTAACGCAAGCCGTTAGCGGTGCCGGATTTTACTATGCGCCTGACCCTTCCAGCCAGATTGTCTGCTCGATTGGTGGTAACGTTGCAGAAAATTCTGGAGGCGTCCACTGTCTCAAATATGGTGTTACCACCAACCACGTTTTAGGTTTAAAACTAGTTCTCCCCGATGGCTCTATTGTAGACGTGGGAGGACAAATTCCCGAAATGCCTGGTTATGATTTAACGGGTTTATTTGTTGGTTCTGAAGGCACGCTAGGTATCGCTACAGAAATTACTTTGAGAATTCTTAAGACCCCGGAATCTATTTGCGTTCTTTTAGCAGATTTTACCAGTGTCGAAGATGCTGGAGCCGCTGTATCAGATATTATCAGCGCTGGCATAATTCCAGGCGGTATGGAGATTATGGATAATATCAGCATCAACGCTGTCGAAGATGTTGTAGCAACAGGTTGTTATCCTAGAGATGCTGCCGCTATCTTGTTAGTTGAAATAGACGGCTTAGAAGTGGAAGTGGCGGCAAATAAACAGCGTATTGCGGAAATTTGCACCACCAATGGAGCGCGTAGCATCACCACGGCAAACGAGCCAGAAACCCGTCTAAAGCTCTGGAAAGGACGGAAAGCAGCCTTCGCAGCAGCAGGCAAACTCAGTCCTGATTATTATGTCCAAGATGGGGTAATTCCCCGGACTCAAATGCGATTTGTACTGCAAGAAATTGAAGCATTGAGCCAAAAATACGGCTATCGTATTGCTAACGTCTTTCATGCTGGAGACGGGAATCTTCACCCACTCATTCTTTATGATAATTCGATTCCTGGGGCATTGGAACAGGTGGAAGAATTAGGGGGAGAAATTCTTAAACTTTGCGTAGAAGTAGGCGGAAGCCTTTCTGGGGAACACGGGATTGGTGCAGATAAAAAATGCTATATGCCGCAAATGTTTACCGAAACGGATTTAGAAACAATGCAATGGGTGCGCCAAGTATTTAATCCCAAGGGTTTGGCTAATCCAGGTAAAATATTTCCTACTCCCCGCACCTGTGGCGAAGCTGCACACGCTCAGTCTCAAAAGCACTTTGAGTCAGTTGATGTATTTTAATTCATTAACCAAGAGCAAATGATTCGCTAAGAAATTTGGGGAAGTATGCGATCGCGCTACAATCTAGACACAGAAAGATGCTTTACTTTGCAATCTAGATGGGAGTCTTTACTACAACCGTTTCAGGTTGAGCAAGAGATTGGTCAGAAAGTGTTGCTTGAATTATTTGAGGCTTACTCCAGTGATGGTAGATATTATCATACTCTGGAGCATATAGAACAAATTTTAGCAACACTTAACGATTTGCGCTCGCTATCCCAAAACCACGCAGCAATTGAATTTGCAACTTGGTTCCACGATGCAGTTTATAACCCAAAAGCTAACGATAATGAGGAAAAAAGTGCAGAATATGCAGCGATGATTTTGAAAGGGTTAGACATTCCCTCATCAACTATAGAGGTTGTATATTCCTTAATTATAAAAACCAAATACCATCAAAATATAGACGGTATTGACAGCAAAATTTTTCTAGATGCAGACCTTTCTATATTAGGAGCATCGGCTACTAAATACAGAATATATGCTCAAGCAATTAGAAAAGAGTATTTATGGGTCTCTTCCACAAAATACAGAACAGGTAGGAAACAAGTATTGCAGAGCTTTTTAAACCGAGAACGAATATATTTTACTGAAAAAATGTTTGTTGCTCTAGAACAACAAGCTAGGCAAAATATTAAAGAGGAAATGGAATTGTTATGAAAAACTGTAAGAGCGCTCGCTCAATCCGGTGAAGTTCTTCTAGAGCCAAGGATGCTGGTGCTATTCAGAAAAATAAATATGGGAAAAAACTAAAAATAAATTTCAGACAAAATGCGAATTTGCTTTATTGGTGACTCTTTTGTAAACGGAACTGGCGATCCAGAGTGCCTCGGTTGGACGGGAAGAATTTGTGCAGCAGCACGAAAGCAAGGTTATGACATTACTTATTACAATCTTGGGGTACGGCGGGAAACCAGCGCAGATATTAGATCCCGTTGGCTAGGTGAGGTTACTTGTCGCTTACCTAAAGAATATGATGGCAGGATTGTCTTCTCGTTTGGTGTAAATGACACCACCCTGGAAGATGGGAAGACTCGTGTGGAGTTAGCGGATTCCCTAGAAAATTGCTGTGCAATTCTTGAAGTTGCAAGGCAAACATTTCCAGTCTTGATGGTGGGAGCGCCACCCGTTGCAGAGATTGAGCAAAATTTGAGGATCGCTGGTTTGTCTGAGCAGGTAGCTCGTTTATGTAGCGATCGCAATGTGCCTTATTTAGATGTTTTTACTCCTTTACAGGCGTCATCGGTGTGGATCGGTGAGGCAACAGCGAATGATGGCGCTCACCCCGGTGCTGCCGGTTATGCCGAATTTGCTCACTTAGTACAAAGTTGGTCTGCGTGGTTATCGTGGTTAAAATAGCTCAACTCACATCTTGCGCCAAGCTCTCAGAATGGAATTCTAAGGCGATCGCATTCTAGCTAGGAAAGCGCGAACCAACTGAAAATAAAGGGTTTTGTAACCTGCTCCCAGCAGGTTTTGTTTGTGTAACTGTGTTTCAACAGCCTAGAGCAAGATGTAACTTCATGGCGAAAAGTTCAATATTTCTTAGAAAACCCAGAAGTAGAGATAACTGAGCCAATAAATCAAGTTCACTGCAATGAGTAGTCCTTTGCCGATGTAGGAGTGAACCATCCCGAAGACGTAAACGGTTGCTACCAGCACCAGCAACCGCTCAACGAAAGAAACAATCGTGCCGTATTTGTTAGTATCCCAATAAGAGATAGGACTGATAAAACGATAGTCGCTGAAGGGCAAAAAATGCCTGTGCGCGTCATCGCTGTGGACGGGTAAATCTCCGAGGGAATGCAGCACCATGCTCAGAAAGACGATTTCAAGGGGTTTCCACCCGTAGTAGCGAGCGATCGCTACCCCAATTAAAGCCAATGGAATTGAATGAAACAGGTGGATAATATTTTGCCAAAAGGGTTGGTAATAAGCGGTTGACCAGATTTGGCGTTCTGGTAGGCGTTGAATATATCTCGCCACAAGGTAGAAAACAAAAATTGGAATATCGGGTAATATAGCGCCGAACACGATTAGGAGATTGAAGTGCGATTGTTGCGGTTTAGCGAGAAGGCCGAGATTGAGAATGGCATGGCTGGGCGTATTCACGATTATTGTTGGAATTGGTTTGATTGGTTTTGTCTTTGGTATCCTCCAGGCTGGCTGATTTTATTCAACCGCCACTGGCAACACTATCACGCCGATCCCGATGGTTGGAATTGGCTGGAGTATGGATTGTTTCTCATTCCTGGGGGATTTTATTTGGCGTTGCTGATTCGTTGGATACGTCTCGGCTTTCGTTCACCCCGCCGGGGAGAAGGGGAGTTCGATCCAAATTATCAGCAGGCTTTCCGAGATGAAGTGCTGGCTCCGATTGTGAAATATTATTTCCAAGGAGAGCTACAACAACTCGAAAATTTGCCTCAAACTGGGCCATTGATTGTATCAATGAACCATGCGGGAATGTGTTTTCCTTGGGATATTTTGGGATTAGCAACGCTCTTAAGCCAGACACGGGAATGGGTTGTGCAACCGCTGGCGGGTGTTTCGTTGTTTGAACATCCCTGGGTGATTTGGTGGCTACCTCCAGGATGGTCGCAAGTTCTAGGTGGCGTTAGGGCAGAAGCTGATGAATTTGAAGCGGCGGTGGCTCAAAAAACCATCTTACTATACGCTCCGGAGGGCATACGCGGGCCGGGAAAAGGGTGGAAAAGGCGTTATCAGTTAGATACTTTTCATCCAAGTTTTATCCAGTTAAGCGATCGCTATCACATTCCGATTCTGCCTGTTGCTTGCATCGGCAATGAATCTTTGCATCCTTGGGCAATCAATCTTAAGAAATTTGCAAGAGCCATCTACTTGCCTTTCTTGCCTGTCTCTTTTTTGATGTTTTTCTTCATTCTCTTCCCATCTATGGGTGTTTGGGCAATGCGAAGTCGGCTGCGTTATTTTATTCAGCCTCTCTATCAAACTTGGTCAACCGAAGTTGTTGAAGACGAGCAACTTCCAGAACCAAAAACTTCTACTCGGCAAGACCGAAACGCTGCTTACCGACACGCACAACTATTACAAGAAAAGCTGCAAAGTCAAATTAACCAACTTCTGAGGAAGAAGTAATCTAGGTTTGATTTGCATTCAATCAGTTTTTATAAGAAGTTAGTTAGCATTCAACTTCTTGGCTTGTAAAATAATTGGAGATAAGACCGCTTTATCTTGTTCCGCAGGCACGGCTTTCCGCCATGCAGTAATACCGCCTGATAAGACTGCCATCTTCAACCCCGTTCCCTCTAACATCCAGTAGGCTTTAGTTGAACGGGTTCCTTTGGTGCAATATAGCACTACCGTTGGTTCGGGTTGATTGGGTTGAACGCTCTTTTTCACCAATGCCTTAATACGCTCAATCCCTATACCCGTTTCAATCTGAGTCAGAGGTACCAGTAGAGTTTGGGCAATATGATCTTCAGCGTACTCCTCTGGCGATCGCACATCAATAAGGAACACTGGCTTTAGTTTTCCCTGCTGCAACTGCGCTACCGTCACTTTGTTTGCATATTTGCCAGTTGCGATCGCTTGGATATCGATGTCTGAGATCGCGATCGCGGCACCTAAAGCACCAACACTAACAGCGACAATCCCTAAAATTACAGGTAAAGGACGTAAACGACTGGTTATTTTAGTCATTATTTGCATAAAACTTTCCGATGAGTGACACCTCAACCTCATTACCATAGCAACCGTAATACCGAGATGTCATTAGTCACAACTAGAAATAAAAATTATGAACCATAAAAACTTTTTTATATATTCGCTATTCTTTTAACTTGATTCATAAACTTTTTTCGTTTAGAAAACGGGTAGAGTATTTGTCCAAGATACCCAGAAGGCACAGGTTCGGATATCCCATACTTGTTCGGCATTTTACCCACAGGCATATAGAGAGTGCCGAAGATTAAATCTAAAATTGGAAGCTGAGCTGCAAAGTTTTTGTCATAGAACTTTCGCTCGGCGGTGTGATGCCAGTGATGAAATTCTGGGGTGGCAATTATCCACCGAAGCCAGCCAAACCTAATTTTTATATTGGCATGAATAAAGAAAGCTTCAAAAGCACCAAAAATAAAAAATATAGCGAACGTTTCTTTAGTAAATCCTAATATGTATAGCGGGACTATCTGAAAAGTTTTCGTAAATATTTGGTCAATGGGATGCAGACGCACCGTTGCCAACCAGTCCATTTCTTCTACGCTATGGTGAATCGCATGGAATTTCCACAACCAAGGAATCTTGTGAGTAAGTTTATGAGCAATGTAATATCCAGTATCGGCGATTAAAATTGCTTCTATGAACTGCAACCATACAGGCTGAGAGGCAACTTTTATTTGTAATTCTGAGTTAATTAAGCTTTTGAGGAGATATCCGATTAATATTCCACTAATTGCGATTCCTGCGGTTCTACCAACAAAGTAACCAATAAAATAATGAATGGCATCTGTTACCCATCCTTTACGAAATATTTTCTGTTTATGTAAAAAAAATATTTTTTCTATGGGGACTAATATAAACAGCAGTATAAAAAAGCCTTTAACAACATCAGGAAGCATAATTTTTAGGCATTATTTATCAATTATGGTAGGCATTGCCCACCATATACCTTTTTAGGAGTTAGGGAGCCTGGGTAGTTTCTTCTGATTGCATCGCTCCACAAGTATCCGAAGTAGTAAACATATCAGAAAAGACAAAGATACCGAGAGTGAACAAGGCTCCAAGAGCCAGCGTACCAAAAACTCCCATTAAGACGAAGAGCGGCCTTATTTCGTTACTAAGATGATTTCGCGATAACTGCTCTTTAGAAGCCGCATTCGTTGCTGTATCTTCAGTTGTTTCTTCAGCTTGAATGGGTAGATTTAATTGTGAAGATATCTTGGCTGACTCTTGTTCTTCTTTATCCTTAAGCTGCATGATTACCTCCGGTGAATCACTTGATTTGGAAGATTGCCGTTTCAGGCGATCGCTATATTTTTTAGGTGTGGCACTATGGTATCGAATGAGTATTAGAACCGCAAGCGAGGACACCTTTTTGGTAAGTCGGCTCTGCGGGGAGTTGGTTAGTAGGAGTATCTGTCTCGCATAGTATTGCTAACGATTCCTTATTATTTTTAGCCGCCTTTTTGCCTACCTTAGATACAGGTACTATGAAGACAGCCCCAACATAGCTCTTCAGCGGTTTTGAGGCAGTTTTCTGAGCGATCGCGTAGTTGAAGACTGCCGTTTTTGTGGCTCGAACGGAATATTCGTAATTTTTTGTTTTAGATTGAACACCTAACCCTAGTTTCGGAATTGAAGCCACAAAAGCACCATTGTCTAGATAGTAGGCTTGCTGTGCTCTATTCATTGAGCCGATATATTGTTTCCCTTCTGATTGACCAGCTTTGCCTCCACAGCTCACAGCGCTAGGAAGTGCTATAGCTACCAATATACCAACAATGCTAATGACAACGACAACCAAAAGCGCAATCAAGACATTACCCTGGTTGTCATTTCTATTTGACAAATATTGTAACCACTTAGCTCTAAAATAGATATTCATATTCCATCTTTTTAAGTAAACAAACCCCGGATATTTTTTTGTGTTTTGCGTAGGTACAAAGTCCAAAATGCTTGAATAAGTATTCACTGGCAAGATGAGAAATTCCTGAAAAGTTTAGATTTTAGCCGGCTTAGATACCAATCCATAATCTAACCTTTCTTCCGAGTTAGCCTTAAGACTAATAACGGGAGATTTTTGTGGTGTTAGAACCGCAAGCGACTTTGCCATTTTGATAAGCTGGCTCTACAGGCTTGATTGCACCGGGAGCATTCGCTTGACACAGAATCCTTACTGTAGTTAAGTCTCGGGAATGATTGTCCGGTACGATGAATACAGCCCCAACATAGCTCTTCAGGGGTTTTGAAGCAGTTTCTTGAGCGATCGCGTAGTTAAATACCGCTGTTTTTGTTGCACGAATAGAATATTCATAATCTTTTGTTTTACTTGGAATACTTAGACCGAGTTTCGGCAGAGAAGCAACAAAAGTATTATTTTCTAAATAGTAAGCTTCTTGTCCTCTGTTTATAGAGACGATATAGATTTCTCCTTGCGATCTCTTGTTATTAGCAGTATTGGCACAATTCAAAAAAATAGGCAAAGCCATAACTGCCAAAACACCAAAAATTATTATAAAAATCAGAATTCCAATGTAGAAGGCTATACCTTCATTTTTATGTTTTTTAAATAAAAAGTGTAACCACTTAGCTCGGAAATAGATGCTCATCATCTTCACTTTTGTCAAGTAAATAAACCCAATATACTTTTTTGTGTTTTGCATACACGCAAAGCACAAAAAGCTTTAATAAGTATTCACTGGGAAAATGAGAAATTCCTGAAAAATTTAGATTTTGGCTTGCTTAGATGCAAAGCCAAAATCTAAATTTTCTTCCCAGTTAACCTTAAGGCGAATAACGGTAGATTTCGGTGGTGTTAGAACCGCAAGCGACTTCGCCATTTTGATAAGCTGGCTCTACAGGTTTCATTGCACCGGGAGCATTCGCTTGGCACAGAATAGTTACTGTTGTCATCTCACGGGTAGCAGCAGCTTTGGATTTAACCCCAGTAGCAGGGACTACAAACACAGCCCCAACATAACTGTTAAGCCCTTTACTTTGGGATATCCCGTAACTAAAGGCAGCCGAAGAAGTGGCACGGGTTGAATATTCGTAGTCGTCACCCTGCTTTTGAAGGCGGATTCCTAACTTATTAAAGTCGTTAGCAAAGGACTTTTTTTCAGAAAAATGGGCTTCTTGAGCTAAGTTAATTGACTCAATATTTTCTTCCACTGCTGATTGCTTAACTGGGCCACATTTCAACATGGGGGGAAACCCGAGTGCGAAAGCAATGGGATTACCTACCAATACCAAACTCCCTATCGTTATTACACCCGTTGCGAAAAAGAGTATGTTTCTTCGCTGTTTGAGGGAATCTTGCCAATTGTAAAGAGACGGTGAATCTGTTTGTGTAGACGCCGCAAATTTACGGATTGGTTCGTTTTTAAAAAGATGTTGTTTGGTTTCGGCTGTGGTCTTTCCCAAGGTTCGTTCCTTTTAATTTTTCTGTTGTATTCTTGCACCCTTCTAAACCAATTGTTTGGTCTGAAACTGTTTTAACTCACTGGGTTCGATCGCGCCATACTCGGTAATCACTGCTGAAATTAATTCAGCGGGAGTGACATCAAATGCTGGATTGTAAAACTCCACGCCAGCAGGAGTAAGAAGCGTATCGCCAACTTGGTAGATTTCCGAAGCGTGGCGCTCTTCAATCGGAATTTTGCTGCCAGAAGACAACTCAAAATCAATCGTAGAGAGGGGTGCGGCAACAAAGAAAGGAACATTGTGAGCCTTAGCAACTAGTGCCAGACTGTAAGTGCCAATTTTATTAGCAGTGTCACCATTCGCGGCAATCCTGTCAGCACCGACAACGACTGCATCAATTAGACCCTGTTTCATGCAGTGAGCTGCCATGCTATCAGTAATTACCGTAACGGGAATGCCTTCTTGGACGCATTCCCAAGAAGTCAGCTTTGCACCTTGCAAGCGGGGACGAGTTTCATCGGCATAGACTCGCTCCAGACGCCCATCTCGCCACGCCGAACGAACAACACCCAAGGCGGTGCCATAGCCAGCGGTTGCCAAAGCTCCAGCGTTGCAGTGAGTCAAAATAACCAGTTTATGGGGCTTGGAGGGTAAAGCTTTTAAACCGTGATCGCCGATTGCCTGACAAGTTTGCAAGTCTTCTGCATTAATCGCCTTAGCAGTTGTCAGTAAAATAGATTTGATTTCTTCTACCGTTCCGAGCGACTCATAGGCAGTTCGCAACATCCGCGCGATCGCCCAAAATAAATTAACCGCAGTTGGACGAGTTTGCCGTAACATCTCGGCAATTTGCTCCAACTTGCTCAAAAACTCCTCGCGCTTGTCTGTCTCAATATCTCTTGCCCCCAGGTACATCCCATAGGCAGCAGCAACACCAATCGCCGGTGCCCCCCGGACAATCATCGTTTTAATCGCCTGCGCCATATCTTCGCAGCAGCTGATCTCAACAAACGTGTACTCCGTAGGCAGCCGGTTCTGGTCGATGAGCAAAACGCGGTCTTGATTCCAAATAACCGGATAAACTTGAGTTTTGGTAGACATATCGGCGGTGAGTTGCTAGTTATCAATATGATAGTTTCTAACAACTTAGCCGATATTTACCCGACTAACTGCTTTTTTACCTCGTGCTTTCTCCCGAAAACTTAGGGTGATTTTGTCTTAACGCAAAAGAACACCAAGGAAAGCTCAGACTACACCCAAAGCGCAACCGATATCATTGCGTACCTCTGCGTTAGCGAAGCGGCGCGATCGCGCTTACCTCTGCGTACCTTTGCGTTAAAAAAACCTACCTTTAACTCATCACTGCTGACAGCTGAGGACTAAAAGATTTCCTCACTCGCTCGGCAATTTGAGCCGGTGTCAGACCCAGTTCCGCCATCGACTGTTCTGGCGTAGCATGATCCACTAATACATCAGGCACGCCAATCCGCGTAATCGGCACCATCAGATTATGATCCAGCAGACTTTCTGCCACAGCCGAACCAAAGCCGCCGATGATGCAGCCTTCTTCCAGCGTCACCACCCGACCAATCTGCTGAGCCAGAGGCAAAATTAACTCAGTATCCAGCGGCTTAGCAAAACGGCCATTCACAACAGTCGCTTCAATCCCATGCTCGCTCAAAATCTCCGCTGCCTGCATGGCGGGATATACCATCGAGCCATAACCCAGGATCAAAACATCATCGCCTTGGCGCAAAATTTCTGCTTTGCCAATGGGTAGTTCTTCCCAGCCTTCTTCCATCAGGGGCACCCCGTAGCCATTGCCGCGAGGATAGCGCATGGCAATCGGACCATCGGTGTAGTTAACACCAGTGACGATCATCTGCTGCAATTCAGCTTCATCTTTGGGTGCCATCAGCACCATGTTCGGGAGACAGCGCAAATAAGCGATATCGTACATCCCTTGGTGCGTGGGACCATCAGCACCGACAATCCCGGCGCGGTCAAGACAGAAAAAGACGGGTAATTTTTGAATGCAGACATCGTGAACGATTTGGTCGTAGCCGCGTTGCAGAAAAGTAGAGTAAATCGCGACAACGGGTCGCATCTCTTCACAAGCCAAACCGGCGGCTAAAGTAACCGCGTGTTGTTCGGCAATGCCGACATCAATGTATTGCTTGGGCAGTTTGCTGGCGAGTTTGTCTAAACCCGTGCCAGTCGCCATTGCTGCTGTGATGCCGATAATTTTGGGATTATTCTCAGCGAGTTTGACCAGCGTGTGGGAAAACACCTTGGCATAAGAAGGAGGTTTGGGTTTGCTGGAAGGAACCGCTTTCCCAGTTGCGAGGTTAAAGGGGGATTGTGCGTGGTAGCCGACTTGGTCTTTCTCCGCTATTTCGTAGCCTTTCCCTTTCACTGTTGCTACGTGAACCAGGACTGGCCCCTGCATCTTGTGTGCTTGCTTAAAGGTGGCAATCAGTTCCTCTAAATTGTGACCATCCACTGGTCCCATATAAGTAAAGCCGAGTTCTTCAAATACCGCCCCTACCTTAGGAACTGCCAGACGCTTCATCCCTTCTTTCACCCGTTCCAGTTCTGGGGTCAGGGATTCACCCACAAAGGGAATATGCTTAAATTGCTCCTCCAGATTATCTGTAATAAACTGCATCGGCGGACTGAGACGCATTTTGTTCAGATAGCGAGGAATCGCGCCGACGTTGGGCGAAATTGACATTTCGTTATCGTTCAGCACCACTAGCAGGTTAGTTTTGGGCAAGTGTCCGGCATGGTTAATTGCTTCCAACGCCATGCCGCCAGTGAGTGCCCCATCGCCAATCACTGCCACGACTTTGAAGTTCTCACCTTTGAGGTCTCGCGCCATCGCCATACCCAAAGCCGATGAAATACTGGTGGAAGCATGACCAGCGCCAAAGTGATCGAATTTACTTTCACATCGTTTGAGATAACCGGCGATGCCATCTTTTTGGCGCAGTGTGTGGAAGCGGTGATACCGCCCGGTGAGCAGCTTGTGCGGATAGGCTTGGTGCCCAACATCCCAGGTCACTTTATCGCGGTCTAAGTCTAGCGTTTGATACAAAGCGATTGTCAGTTCTACGACCCCCAATCCCGGTCCCAAATGACCGCCGCTGGTGGCTACAGTTTGGAGATGCTTTTCCCGAATTTGACGGGCAATTTGCTGAAGTTGACGAATTGATAGACCGTGCAACTGGTTGGGATGAGTAATTTCACTCAAATGCATTCCAGATTTCCCTATAAGCTTAAGGATCGGATTTTAGTTATCTCTTTAAACTGTAATGGATTTGGGGGAACGAACCGAATGATTACGGTAGACAAGGCGGGTTTAGTCTGCGTAACCGTTAGGGACACGGAAGCCCCCTCGCTGTTACCCGGATTGTTAGCGGGATGCACAATATCCGATGAAATCCGTTAATTACAAAAATTCTGGATGTAGAGACCAATGCTTAACTTTTATCAATTAGAACAGCAAATTGAAGAACAGATGAAAGCCTCCGCTATCCCAGGCGTGGCGCTTTCGGTTGTCCAAAATCGGGAAGTCATCTATGCCAGGGGTTTTGGTGTCACCAGCGTGGAAGATGGCTCAATCCCCGTGACGCCGCAAACTCTGTTTCGGATTGGTTCTGTCACCAAGCCGCTTACTGGTACTGCGGTGATGCGGCTGGTTGAAACGGGCAAGCTTGACCTCGATCGACCCATTAAAGATTACATTGATTGGTTCGCCCTCAGCGAGGAGGGAGCTGCTGAACGCATCACCCTACGGATGCTGATGACGCATACATCTGGACTCCCTACGGATGCCCAAAACTATGGTCGGCGCGATCCAGAGGGACTTGAGGCTTACGTCCGAGACCAGATCCCGAAGTACCCGATTATTGCACCTCCCGGCAAGCTGTATTCCTATAGCAATCCCGGCATTATGGTGGTTGGTTATATTGCTGAGGCTGTCAGCGGTAAGCCCTTTACACAACTGATGCAAGAGTTAGTTTTCGACCCTTTGGAGATGCAACGCACAACATTCGATCCGACGGTGGCGATGACTTATCCGATTGCTCAATCGCACGACCAAAATGAGGATGGGACGTTAAGGGTGGATCGCCGTTTTGCTGATAATACAGCTGGCTATCCGGCAGGATTTATCATTTCCACGGTGCTAGATTTGGCAAACTTTGCGATGATGCACATGAACGAGGGTTGTTTTCGCGATCGCCAGATCCTCTCACCCCAGTCGGTTGCCCAAATGCAAACACTTCATGCAGACTGGTATACGGCGGAAGGGGCGGGATATGGACTGACTTTCATGGTTGATCCCTACAAGGGGATACGTCGAATTGGACACAATGGTGCAATTAGCAGCTTTGGTAGCTGGTTCCTCATGGTTCCGGAGGCTGATGTTGCAGTTTCGCTGGTGTTCAACCGTCGTGCCCCTGACTTTGCTGCTTACAAAATCGTCAACCGAATCTTTGACGAACTCCTGAATCTGCCAAAGCAGGCACCGAAGCCGCAAGCGATCGCGCCCGATACCGCGTTATGGTCGCAGTATACAGGATTATATTTGGGACCTCAGACGGGTTTGCTCAAGATTCAGGTGGTGGATGGTCAGCTGATGCTTGAATTAAACGAGCAGGTAATGCCTTTACAGGCGCTCAAAAAAGACCTTTATTTTGCACAAAAGCCAGATAGCCAAGATAAAATTCCTGTCGGTTTTATCCTCGAAGCAACAGAACCGACACGGTATATTATGGTCAACTCTTCACCCTGCGAACGCATCGAACTCGATGCTTCGTTTGTGCCGGATTTCTCGGCTTGGGCATCTTATGCGGGCAGCTACATGTCATATCTAGATACGCTGACTATCCATGTTGAGGCAGATCGCGTGTTCCTCCACACCAAAATGTTCAACCAAGATGTGCCCTGCATCCTGATAGATAACACCCACTTTGCTTGCAAATTCGGTCTAATTGAAGTGCAAGTTGCGGAGGATGGCGTTGCGCGATCGCTTAACTTAGGAAATTATTTCATCTTTACCCGCTGTTAAATCATCCCAATTACTCTGTTGATTTCAGCCAAAACAATAGTTGCGTCATCTGGCAATTCTCTAGTTCAATCCACACTTCTGTAAAGATAACGACCGAATCTGCTATAAGATTTGGTCAGTAGCAAAGAGTTGAGAACCAATCCGAGTGACTCATGCAATCGGGCAAAACCTAGGCGGGTAGCTGCGTTTGAGATGGCGGAAATTTTTCAAGTTGGCAGCAAGGTAATTCAAGCACATGAGATTCCGTCTTTGTTGAGTCGTTATCAGTTGCTGCCCCAGTTTTTGCAAGGGATTATTATTGACGAAGCGATCGCGCTCTATTCTTGCACAGATATAGAGCGTCAATTGGCTGTAGAGCAGTTTGCCGCGCAACACCAACTCACCTCCCCAGAAGCGCGAAAAGCTTGGGCGGTATCCCAAGGCATGACCTTAGAACAACTGGAAGACTTAGCTGTACGACCCTTGCTGCTAGAGAAGTTTAAGATGGCTACTTGGAGTTCAAAGGTCGAGTCTTATTTTATCGCTCGCAAAGCGAGTCTCGACCAGGTAGTGTGTTCCTTAATTCGTACCAAAGATATGGGAATTGCCCAGGAAGTCTACTTTAGAATTCAGGAAGGAGAGCAATCTTTCGCAGAGTTAGCTAGAGAATATTCCCAAGGAACAGAAGCTCACACTGGGGGAGTCATTGGCCCGGTAAGTTTGAGTGCTTTGCATCCAGCGATCGCAAAAATGCTATCCATTAGTCAGCCGGGACAGTTATGGCCTCCTGCTCGTCTGGAAGAGTGGTATGCAATCGTTCGACTTGAAAAGTTCTTGCCAGCACAGCTAGATGAACAAATGCGCCGTCGATTGATTGACGAAATGTTTAATAACTGGCTCAAAGAGCGGATGCAACAAGTCGGTTTATTACAGTTTATCGAGTCTTCAGTCTCGGATTCAGTGTGACTTTAAAGGCAAAGTTGATGTAAATTGATTGCCCCCCAATTTAAGGGGGGTTGGGGGATCAAAACGGGACTTGCAAGTTCAAGAAGACTTGTGTATACACGGTAGCCCTAGACGGGGAGCGGTAGCAGGGTAATTTCATTTATTAAAAGAAATTTCCGTAACGTTGATTTTGGTTGGCGTTGCCGACAAGTATTAGCCCACTTTTTGCCGCTCTCAGTATATCTACAGAGATAGCGATTTCTTAGTACCAAGATGGTTTATGAAGATTGCGTGAATTTACGGCAAATTCATCCCAGCTTAATTTATACTTAGAATTAATTATCAGGGTTTGTTAACATCAACTGAATATCTTTAGGGGGGCGCTATTTAGGCTAAGGAAAGTTTGAAATCCTGCCCTTGGCACTGAGATAAGTGCTGATGATGTTGGCTACAAACAACCAATTTTCTGGAGAGATAGATTTTGCCAAAGTATCTGTTTTACCACAAGTAGGTTGGCTCAATTTGACCTGCCGAGGGAAAGAGTAATCTCTGTGAAGAAACAGTAGTATGGCGATCGCTCCTGAAAAATGGAATTTAGCGATCGCCATACTACTCCCACTTGACTTCACAGTTCTAGACAACCATTGAAAATGAAAAGAGACTTATATGGCTCCGACAACGCTTGCTGCTGGTGACATCGCCATTATCGGTTTCAACTTTGACGATCCCGATCAACTTGCCTTTGTTTTACTAAAAGATATTGCTTCTGGAACTGCAATTCACTTTACAAATAAAGGTTGGCAAAGCAGCAACGAATTTAGAAAGGGTGAAGGAACCCTGACTTGGACAGCAAATAGAAACTACTCGGTTGGCGAAATTGTCAATCCGGACCTTGGTTCAATGAAACTTTCAAGTGATGGAGATCAAATCCTTGCCTACCAGGGTTTGGCAACAGCTCCCACTTTTATTTATGCAATTAATAGTAACGATTCGGCATGGGCAGAGAATGCGACCAGTAACAATAACTCTGCATTACCGCCAGGATTAACAAACGGGTTAACGGCGGTATCTATCCCAGAAATTGATAACGCAACTTATAACATTACTAACGGCACTTTCGGAACTAGAGCAGAGTTACTTGCAAAAATCAGCAACCCAGCGAATTGGACGGGCAATAATACCCAACGGTTGACGATGCCCACTAGTGCATTTACAGTGACAAATACTGGCAGCGAAATAACAGAATCCCTTAGTTTGACGGTTGATTCCGCTACCTTCTCAGAAGCTGCGGGTGCAGGTGCTGCCACTGGAACTGTTACCCGAACCGGAGACTTATCAAAGTCACTCACGATTAACTTACTCAGCAGCGACACCAGCGAAGCTACCGTTGCGACAACTGTAACCATTCCAGCAAATCAGGCATCAGCAACCTTCGCAATTGATGCGGTGAACGATCCGTTTGTAGAGGGTTCTCAGACGGTGACATTAACAGCTTCTGCAACCCAATATATTAGCGGCACAATTACCGTAACCGTAACTGACGACGAACTAGAAGCTGGTAATCTTCGCATCCACGATATTCAAGGTGCTAGCCATACATCGCCGTTGGTGGGTCAGTTGGTTTCCAAAGTCCCTGGTATCGTCACCGCAGTAAAGTCAAATGGATTTTATCTGCAAGATCCTAATCCGGACACGAATGATGCTACCTCCGAGGGGATTTTCGTCCTCACTTGGATAACCCCCAAAGTCAGTGTTGGGGACTCTATTCTGGTTAGCGGGATTGTTGATGAATTCATTCCTAGCGGTTCTGATAGCAGCAGTCTCTCCACAACTCAAGTTATTGTGGGGAATGCAGGGATTGCAACAATTTCCAAGGGCAATCCTTTACCTAATAGCACTATTTTGGGTGAGGGTGGACGCACGATTCCAACTCAAGTGATTGATGATGATGGATTAGGTATATTCAACCCGACGCAAGACGGCATTGACTTCTACGAAAGCCTAGAAGGAATGCGGGTGCAGGTGAATAATGCGGTAGCGGTAGGGCCTACCAATGATTTTGGTGAAATTCCCGTCCTGGCTGACAATGGTGTGAATGCTAGCACCCGAACGGACAGGGGCGGTATTGTGGTTCAGCCGGGGGATTTTAACCCAGAACGGATTATTATCGACGATGCTATTATTAACGGTGAACCTCAAGTAAATGTGGGCGACACCTTCACTGGTTCCATCACTGGCGTCATCGACTACAGCTTTGGCAATTATAAGCTTCTCAACACTGCACCTTTACCTAACGTCATTTCTGGAAATTTAGCACGGGAAACAACGGCATTAACAGGAAGTGCTGACCAGTTGACGGTTGCTAGTTTTAACGTCGAGAATCTCAATCCTGCTGATGATAACGCTAAATTTAGCAGCCTTGCGAATATTGTTATCAACAACCTCAAATTACCAGACATTATTAGCTTGGAGGAAATCCAAGACAACAATGGTGCCACAAATGATAGTGTCATTGATGCTAACCAAACTTACCAAACCTTAATAGATGCGATCGCATCTTTGGGTGGTGCAACTTACCAGTACCGTCAAATTAATCCGGTAGACGACCAAGATGGCGGTCAACCGGGGGGGAATATCCGCGTCGGCTTCCTCTTCAACCCGAATCGCGTTGAGTTTGTAGACCGTCCTAGCGGCACCTCCATAACCAACACCACCGTAAATAGCGGCACAGATGGCGTAGAACTTTCCGCTAGTCCGGGTCGCATTCTTGACACTAACCTTTCCAATGGTGACGCCTTTGCCAACAGTCGCAAGCCTTTGGTTGGGGAGTTTCTCTTCAAGGGCAATCAAGTATTTGTCATCGGCAACCACTTCAACTCCAAAGGTGGCGATCAACCTCTTTTCGGAAGTTCTCAACCGCCAACACTCACTTCAGAAGCACAACGTCTACAACAAGCCGCTACCGTTAATAACTTTGTCGATAGCCTGCTAGCAATTGACCCCAATGCCAATGTCATAGTCCTGGGAGATTTTAATGATTTTCAGTTCTCAAAGCCGTTAGAAGTATTAAAAGGTAACGACCTCACGAACTTGATTGATACTTTGCCGAAAAACGAACAATATACCTACATTTTTGAAGGAAATTCTCAAGCGCTTGACCACATTTTAGTCAGTAAAAATCTCAACTCGACGGCAGAAATTGATGTTGTGCATCTCAATGCCGAGTTTGCTACTCAAGATAGCGACCACGATCCGCTAGTCGCCCGTTTTACCTTACCAATCAATGGCAACGCAAGTTCTAATACCTTGGTTGGCAGTAATAGTAATAATCGTATTGATGGGAAAGCGGGGAACGATACCCTGATCGGACTGCAAGGAAATGATATCCTCACCGGCGGTGGAGACCAAGATATTTTTGTAATTCGCAGCGGCGATGACATCGACACAATTACAGATTTCGGTGGCGTAGGAACGGGAAATCATCCACCCGCAGAGATAATTTCTGAAGTCGATACCCTCAAATTTGAAGGGGCTGGTTTAACTGCCAACAATCTACTTTTAACTCAAACGGGTAACGATTTAGCGATCGCATTCGATGGCGTTGATAACACGAAGGTTATCTTGAAAAATTTTACCCTCCAAGATTTCAATAACCTCCAACAATCTACAGGTGCGTCGGTAGACATCGGCAATATTCTCTTTAAGGGACAAACGCAGATTCAGAAAAGCTTTGAAATTGCTAACGCTAACGAGGATCTCAAACAGATTTTCAACAAAAATACCGTCGCTTTCCTTAACGATTTGGATAACAACACCCAAGGTTTTGATGCTTCTAACGATGTTATTAACGGTCAAGGTGGCAATGATACGTTAGAAGGATTGGGTGGCGATGACTTGCTGCGTGGCGGGATTGGCAAGGACACTCTATTAGGTGGAGAAGGAAACGATTACCTCGCCGGTGGCGACGGTGATGACTGGCTTAATGGTGGGATTGGTCAAAATACACTCTTCGGCGGTAATGGTAGCGATCGCTTTGTTGTATCGAATAACAGCCACACAAACACAATTCTTGACTTCACGGATACTCAAGACCTCATCGTATTCTCCGATGGTTTGAAGTTGGAGTATCTAACGATTACCCAAGGGACGGGTGCGAATGCAAACAATGCTTTAATCGGTCTTGCGGACACAGGGGAACTATTAGCAACACTTACTGGAGTGCAAGCAAACACCCTGACCAGCGATGATTTCACCACGATCTAGTTAAGTGAAAATCAATTGGTAATCGTCTGTTGACCGTAATCGGACATCGTTCTGGTTAGGGTTTACGGATCTAAACCTCTATAACAAAAAGTTATATAAAGCAGAGATAAAGTGACAATGAATTTTTTATAAAGTTTTTGTCAAAATTTTTTCATCTTCCTAAAGTAGTAAACAATTAAAGTGTCAAATAAGTACAGAAAGAATTGAAATGTGCTAAAGACTACACTATAACTTTTCCAAGCAATGCAATTTTGAGATTGTTTGCCTTTGTCCTCGGTCGATACACCTTTATCAACAAAATGTCCTCTCTAGCCAGATATTTGCAGGAATTTCAATAATTGGGGCTAAAAACGTTAGTTCATCCCAATTTCTGGAAACTATATGACAGCATCTACTGAGATTAATTCAGTTCACCAGCTATTGGCGACCTGAATATCTACAAACTGACAACTTTCTCTACGTTATTGAGCGACACGCTGGCGATCGCTCTGGTGTCTCTACTTATCTCAACCATTGATATTTACACCCAAACCTCATCATGCAAGACTTTTGGAATCATTCCTCCTCAAATCAAAAACCAAACCAAGCTGGTCAGGGCATTGCTGGTGAAAACTCTTCAGTGGTAGAGACTTCTCCTACCCAGCGAGTACAAAAGATAGTCTTCATTGACTCTACAGTTGAGAATTACCAGAGTCTCGCTGCTGGTGTGGAACCGGGGACGGAAGTATTTATCCTGAACCCAATGCAGGATGGAGTAGGGCAAATTGCACAAGTGCTGGCAGAACGCACCAACGTCACCAGCGTTCACATAGTTTCCCACGGGACACAAGGCAGTTTGCAACTGGGGTCAACCCAACTGAATTCAAGCAACCTAGAAGCATACACTAGCCAGTTACAACAGTGGGCAAATGCTTTAACCCCTGATGCTGACGTCCTTCTCTACGGTTGCGATGTGGCAGCAGGAGAAGTCGGTGCGGATTTTGTGCAACAACTGAGTCAGCTAACAGGTGCTGACATTGCCGCTTCGGTTGACTTGACCGGCAGCGCAGCTTTGGGCGGTGACTGGGATTTGGAAGTTGCTACAGGGCAGATAGAAACTTCTCTGGTGTTTGGGGGAGCAGCGATCGCAACTTATACTTCAGTCCTGCCAAGCGATCTGTTCATCTCAGAGTATGTTGAAGGTAGCAGCAACAATAAAGCTCTTGAATTTTATAACGGTACTGGGGCAGCAATTAACTTAGCCGCAGCAGGTTACGCCGTAGACTTTTATGCAAACGGTAGCACTAGCCCGACTCTAACTATCAACTTGAGCGGCATAGTAGCAGATAAGGATGTATTTGTTTTAGCACAAGCTAATGCTGCCCTTAGCATTCTGGGTCAAGCCGATCAAACCAACAATTTTAATGGCTGGTACAACGGGGACGATGCGGTTGTGCTGCGTAAGGGTGCAACCATCATTGACTCGATTGGTCAAATTGGCAACGACCCTGGCACAGAATGGGGTAATGGGCTTACCAGTACCCAAAATAATACCCTGCGCCGTAAGAGTAACGTAACAACTGGAGATCCAAGTCCTTTCGATCCCTTTGATCCTAGCGTTCAATGGGATGGGTTCGCCCAAGACACCTTCAATGGTTTAGGAAGCCACACGATCGCCAACACCAACATTGCGCCGGCGATTGCTCTCACAGTTGCACCTGTGCCTTACACCGAAAATGCAGCTGCTACCGTCATTAATAGCACCGCCACTGTCACAGATAGCGACTCCCTCAACTTTGACACCGGGAAGCTGACAGTAGATTTTACGGCAGGTGGCACGGCATCCGACCGTTTAGCAATTCGCAACCAAGGTAACGGTGCAGGGCAAATTGGGCTAGATGGCACAATTGTCAAATACGGCGGAGTGCAAATCGGCACCTTCACAGGCGGGACTGGCACCACTCCTCTAGTCGTCACTTTCAACGCCAACGCCATACCCGCCGCCGCTACTGCACTGCTGCAAAACATCACCTATCAGAACGCCTCAGAGAACCCCAGCACCACTCCTCGCACCGTCCGCTTTGTCGTTACCGATGGCGATGGTGGCACCAGCACCGCTGTTACTGAAACCATCAACGTTACATCTGTCAACGATGCGCCGATTATTGGTGCTTCGGTAATTAAATACGATGGTTCGTTAAATACCACGCCCGACACTCAAGGATTTACATACATTCCCGTTGGTAGTGCAACGCAAAGTGCCTCCGGTGGCGCAACTACCTTGGATACCACTGCCGACTCAGGCACTTATGCGGGCTATTCTCCTAACAGCGTGCCGAACCTGGATCGCACTACTGGTTACACCGTCAGCTTCACTGCCCAAGTTCTCTCAGAAGATCATACGACGAGCGGCACCGCTGATAAAAACGGCGATGGCATTGCTGATAGAGCTGGTTTCAGCATCATAGTTCTCAGCAGCGACAAAAAAGGCATCGAATTAGGATTCTGGGATGACGAAATCTGGGCGCAGGAAGATGGCACAACTCAGACAGATCCAAGTACAAATCCTTCTGCCAGCAACAACCAACTTCTGTTCACCCATGCTGAAGGCGCTACCTTCAACACTACTGCGGGTTTAATTCCCTACCAGCTGACAGTTCTTGGCGATACTTACACTCTCTCAACAGGTGGCACCACCATCCTTAGCGGTAAGCTGCGGGATTACACTGCTTGGGTGGGGGTGGGGCCTATCGATCCCTATGAAACCCCTAACTTCATTTTCTTTGGGGATGGTACTACCTCTGCCAGCGCCAAAGTAAAGTTATCAGATGTCTCAATTACAACTAACAGCAGCTTTGCACCCCAAACAGTTGCTGAAGATACCGATTTATCGATCGCAGGAGTTAGCGTATTTGACGTGGATGCGGGAAATACTGCCATCACCGTCACTCTAGAAGTCAACAATGGTGCTTTGACAGTCAACTCTACTGGGTTAACAGTCAATGGCAACGGCACGGGAACTGTCACCCTGACAGGCAGTCAAAGCAAGATTAACGCTAACTTAGCCGCCACAAACGGACTGCTATACAAAGGCAAGCAAGACTTTAATGGTAGCGACACGCTCAAGATTACAGCTAACGATGGTGCAGCTACTAGCAATATCAAGACGATACCAATTACCGTCACCCCAGCCAATGATGCCCCGGTGTTAAATAATACCGGGAGTCCGGCACTAACAGCAATTAACGAAGACGTTGCCCTCGCCAGCAACAATTGGACTCTGGTTTCTGAGATTATTGCTAGCGGTGCTGGCGGCAACCCCATCACCGATGCAGATGTAGGTGCAGTCGAGGGAATTGCGGTAATTGGGGTAGATAACACCAACGGCACTTGGGAATATTCTACTGATGGCGGAAGTAGCTGGAATAAGTTTGTGGTGTCTGCTGCGGCTGCTACCGTACTAAAAGATACAACAAGCGATCTCATCCGTTTTCTCCCTAATGCCGATTTTAACGGTACTGTCACTTCAGGCATTACCTTCCGCGCTTGGGATGCTTCTGACGGACTCACTAGCGGTAAAACTGGAGTAAACCCTGGGGCGGGTGGCGGCGCATCTTCCTTCAGCATTGATGCTGAAACAGTCAGTATTATTATTAACCCAGTAAATGATGCCCCCAGTTTCACACTTGGTGGCAATCAAAGTATCGCAGCCGGGGCAGGGGCGCAAACTGTCACTGGCTGGGCGAGTGGGTTTAATCCGGGTGCTGCCAACGAATCAAGTCAAAGCATCGACAACTACATCGTCAACGTCACTAGCAACCCTGGTATCTTCGCCTCTGCACCAAAAATTGACCCGCTGACAGGTAATCTTACTTATACTCCTGCTGCAACAATTGCGACAGCTACTACAGCCACAGTTGCAGTCCAAGTTAAGGACAATGGTGGCACTGCTAACGGTGGTATCGATACCTCAGTAGTGCAAACCTTTCAAATTACCGTCAATTCTGGAACGCCGACAGTTAGCATACAGGCGATAGATGCTGATGCAGCAGAAGCAGGCGCAAATACTGGAACTTACCAGATTACCCGGACTGGCAACACAACGGGCGATTTGACAGTGAATCTTGCTGTTGATGGTAGCAGCACTGCGATCGCAAGCGACTACAATCTCAGTAGCGGCGGTTTGTCCGTGGTAATTCCGGATGGGCAGAGTTTTGTCAATATTACTCTTACTGCTGTTGATGATACTTTGCCAGAGTTAGCCGAAACGCTGCGGCTAAACTTGGCGACGGGTGCGGGTTACACTATTGATGCTGCTAAGAACAATGCTACGGTAGCGATCGCATCCAACGACACGATTCAATACGCGATTACCACTGCTTCCCCAACTTTAAAGGAAGGTGACACTGGTAAGCAAACTGTTACCTTTACTGTCACGCGCAGTGGCGGAATTGGTGTAGCCAGTACCGTTGATTATGGAATTGGTGGAACCGCAACCAATGGCATTGACTACAACAACATACTGGTTACAGGTGGGACAACTGCCCTTTCCGGCACGCTTAGTTTTGGAGTTGGCGAGACAACCAAAACAATCAACCTAGATGTTTTGGGTGACACAATATTTGAGCAAGATGAAACCATCAATGTCACCCTGAGTAAACCGAACCTAACACTTGCCCCCGCAAGTTCGACGATTACTACAGGTACAGCACAGGTAACGGTTATTAACGACGATGCCAAACCCACCGTCTCCATCACACCAGCCACTGTTACTCAAAGCGAAGGCACCACAGGAACCAGCGCCTACACCTTCACCGTGTCCCTCTCCAACCCCAGTGACCAGCCAATTACGGTCAACTACAGTACCAACGACGGCACCGCCACCACCACAGACGGCGACTACGTCGACAACGACGGCATCCTTACCTTCAATCCGGGCGACCCCTTAACTAAAACCATCACGATTAACGTCAAGGGTGACAACAAGTTTGAGAAAGATGAAACCTTCAGCGTCAAACTCAACAATGCTACCAACGCCACCGTTAACCCAGAGGCGAACGCCAGTACCGCCATCATCACCAACGACGATTCTCAACCCATCGTCTCTATCGCACCAGCCACCGTTACTCAAAGCGAAGGCAATACTGGCACCACCGCCTACACCTTCACCGTGTCCCTTTCCAACCCCAGCGACCAGCCAATTACGGTCAACTACAGTACCAACGACGGCACCGCCACCACCACAGACGGCGACTACACCGACAACGACGGCATCCTTACCTTCAATCCGGGCGACCCCTTAACTAAAACCATCACGGTTAACGTCAAGGGTGACAACAAGTTTGAGAAAGATGAAACCTTCAGCGTCAAACTCAACAATGCTACCAACGCCACCGTTAACCCAGAGGCGAACGCCAGTACCGCCATCATC